>JBEVJT010000261.1:0-3113 GCA_040510075.1 Xanthobacteraceae bacterium
AGAGGAGCTCGCCACGCCGGAAGCCTTCCAGAGGGACCCGAAGCTCGTGTGGGACTGGTACGCCTGGCGGCGTGGGCTAGTCTTGCAGGCGCAACCCAACGCGGGCCATTTTGCCCTGGTCGAGCTGGAGTCGTGGGTACCGGAGTTCCTGCTCGTCACCCAGAATGTCGACGGGCTGCATGGGCGCGCCGGCAGCAAGGAGATCGTCGAGCTGCACGGAAACATCGCGCGCACGAAATGCTACGACTGCGAGCGCGTGGCGGACGAGCTCGATCCTGTAAGCGATACCGTGCCGCCGCGTTGCGTTCACTGCGGTGGCATGCTGCGGCCGGACGTCGTGTGGTTCGGCGAAATGCTCCCCGCGCACGCGCTGGAGCGAGCAGTGCAAGCAGCCACCGCGTGCAACGTGCTGCTCTCGGTCGGGACGTCGACCGTCGTGGAGCCTGCGGCGTCGCTGCCGTTCTCAGCGTTGCGCGCAGGTGCTGGGGTCGTCGAAGTCAACCCCGATCCGACGCCGCTCACCGGACGTGCGAGTTTTTCGCTGCGCGGCCCCGCGGGTGTGGTGCTTCCTGCGCTCGTCGCATCCGCGTTTCGGGAGCGCGGCTGAGCTCCTATTGTTTGTCGGCCGGCAACTGCCCGAGTTGCTCGTCGAACCAACCGATCCAGTCCTGATTCGGCATCAGCCGCCCGGCTTCCTTGAGCTTGGCGAGGATGTCGCGTCCCCGGAGCAGATAGTTGCGCCGCGCCTCGACGTCCTGATGGCATTCGACTAATCCGAGCTTGGCATACAAGGTTGCCGCATCCGTTTGCCACTCCGCATTGGTCGGATCGCGGTCTGTGAGTGCCTCAGCAATCGCAAGCCCCTTGCGATACGCCGCCAGAGCTCTAAGCCCATCGCCCTGCGCCTTGAGCACGTTGCCGATCTTACTGTGGCTCGCTGAAAGATCGCGCTGCCAACCCATGTTCGCCGGATCGCGCGCCGCTAGCGCTTGTGCAATTGCGAAGCCCTTGCAATATTCGGCGAGCGCTTCCGAACACTTGTTTTGGTCCATCAGCACGTCGCCGATCTTGTTGTAGCTTATCGACAGATCGTTCTGCCACTCTGCACGAGCCGGATCACACGCGGCTAGAGCCTCAGTAATACCGAGCCCCTTGCAATACTCCGACAAAGCCCCAAGCCCGTTTCCCTGTGTCTTGAGCACGTCGCCGATCTTGTTGTGGCTCACCGAGAGATAGCGCCACTGCGTGCTCCCCGGATCGCGCGCAGCCAGCGCCTGGGCAACTGCAAGCCCCGTGCGGTACGCTGCCAGCGCGCCCAGCCTGTCGACCTGTCTAAAGTGCACATCGCCTATATTGAGGTGACTCACCAGGCGACCGCACTGCCACTCGGTGTTGGAGGGATCGCGCGCCGCCAACTCTTCGGCAATAGCGAGCGCCTTCCGATGCGCCGCAAGTGCCCCTGCAACATCACCCTGACGCTCCAGTACACTGCCAATCCTATCGTAGCTTGCGCCAAGATGATGCTTGGTTACTACATCATCTTCGGTTGCTCCAAGCCGAGCTTCCGCCGCAGCGCCACGGAGGTAGCTTTCGATCGCAGCGCTTAGATCCCCAAGCCGAACATGCAGATCTCCGATGACGAAGTGCGTCCATGCGTTGTCCGGCTCATGGGTGGCAGCGCGCTGATATGCGGCAAGAGCAGCGCGCACGTCGTGTCCCATCGCAAGCGCGCCTTGCTCGCGCGCGAGCGCTGCAGCTTGCCGGCGCTGCTGTGCCTCGTCCACGTCAGGGCTTGCAATCTGCGCGGCTTCCTCGCGTTCCTGGCTGCGCAGCAACGCTTCTGCTGGACCGGTGTTGCCCGCCTCCAGGGCATCTGCTGCGGCGATGGCCGCGGGACTGGCGTCGGGCTGCGCGGCGGCGGTTAGCGTGCGCGCAATGGCGGACTGTAGCTGATCCTCGAGTTCTTGCACCCGGCCGCGCAGGGCTGCATTCTCTGCCGCATGCTCATCGATTTCCCGGTTCTTGCGCTGTAACTCTCCCGTCAAGGTGGCGACGATCTCAAGAACGCGTGGATCGTCGGGCATGACCACTGGAGTGGCAAGTTGCACCATGGCGCCGAGACGCTCTTGCACGAACGCTTCGAGATGCTGGCGCAGCAAGCCGCGGAAGGCGGCCGAATCAGCGTAGCTGTTCAATCCCGATTGCAGTGAACGGTCTCGATTCGTGAAAGCGCCGAAGAACCGCTTTACCGCCTCGTACTGTGCGCGCTTATCATCTAATTCCGGATCGTCGAGATCGATCCGCGGCTTGGCGGTTCGCCGGTAGATGTAAACGGGTTTGTCGGCCGCGAGCGCATCCTCGTATTCCCAGACAGTGCCGGATTGATAAGGGGTGCCATCGGCCCGGGTCAAGCCAGGTGGGAGCGGAGTGCCGAGGCGGCTCCAGAGTATGACCAGCGTGAGGTCACACTCTGAAGGACGGCCAGTGTAGCGATTGACTGAAACCTGCGGCGTCTCGCGGGCGTCCATCGGCGCGGCCGCATAGCCATCGTCCCACGCCACGATCTCGAAGCGGACCTTGCCCTTCAGCAAATGCCCGCCTTCGAGCGCTGCCATCACGTCGCGCGCGATCTTGCGCTCCTCGGCGACATCGCCGGGTGAGCTCAGGAACACATGCAACGTAAACGGGGAGGTGCTCATCCTGATGACAATTATATGCGCGCCGCGATTCGTTTAAGTCGGTCGCGAGTAACCGCGCCGTCCACTCCGTCCACTCCTTGTTTGAGCCAACTCGTTGCCCGGATGACGTTGACTGATCCGCTGCACCCGCGCAACATTCCCTTTTGCAGACGATGGGTCCGCCGGGCGGTCACGTTTTCCGCCCCGTTATTCTCGCGACCGAAGTCGATGTAACCTCGGCGGCGGTCGGCTCGACAAGGAGGCGCACCATGGCGTGGAGCAACTGGGAGTCTCTCGGAGGTATCATCACCGCCGGTCCCGGCGTCAGTTCATGGGCGGGCGAGCGGCTCGACACTTTCGTCAAAGGATCCGACAACGCGCTCTGGCACAAATGGTTCGCCGGCGGCTGGAGCGGCTGGGAATCCCTGGGCGGCG
>JBEVJT010000262.1:0-15698 GCA_040510075.1 Xanthobacteraceae bacterium
CCGGCGAACCACTGCTCGAGCTGATCGGCAACCTCTTTAGGTCCGCCCACGATTGGATCGTGTACGCGGCCGCGGCCACTCACTTCGATGAAGTCGCGCACCGTCGGATTTTGCTTTCCGCTCGCGCGCACCACCCGGTCGCGAATCGCTTGCAGGCCGGAAATGCTTTTCATTTCCTCGTCCGTGAAGGCGTCGTCCATGCCCTTGCTGGCGAAGTCGAAATTGAGCGCCTCCGACAGGAGCGACAGTGAATCGATCTGGAGCGGCAGCTTGTCGATGAGCGCCCGCTTGTCTTCCGCCTCGGCCTTCGTTGCCGCCGCGACCGGAGTGATCAGTTGCGTAATCAGCACGTGCTCCGGATCACGGCCAGAGCGTGCTACATCGGCTTTGAAATCCGCGTACTCGCGTTTGCCGACAGTCGCATTTGGGTACACGACGAAGATCAGCTCACCCCATTGCGTTCCGAACGCCTTTCCCCGTCCGCTCTGGCCGGCCTGGATAATCACCGGACTGCCTTGCGAAGACCGGGGAACCGTGAATGGCCCGCGCGAGCGGAAAAAACGGCCGTGATGGTCGAGCCGGCGCACCCTTTCCGGTGTCGCAAATACTCCGCTGACCTTGTCCTGCACGATAGCGCCTTCCGCCCAGGAGTCCCAGTGCCCGAATACGACTTCCATGAACTCATCGGCGCGATCGTAGCGCAGGTCGTGTTCGATGACCTCATCGCGCCCCATGTTTTGCGCTTCGCCATCGTTGAGTGAGGTTACGACGTTCCAGGCAGCCCGGCCCCGGGTCATGAGATCGAGGGTCGCGAAGACCCGCGCCACGTGGAACGGCTCGTAGTAGCTGGTGGAATAAGTGGCGCCGAGACCGAGCCGCTCGGTGGCCATGCCAAGCACCGTGAGCACGGTCACCGCGTCCATTTTCACGCAGCGAATCCCGTGCTGCACCGTGTGCGCATGATCGTGCCCGTAGATATCGGGCATCGAGAGCCGGTCATCGAAGAAGCCGAGGTGAAACTTGCCCTGCTCGAGCACTCTGCCGAGATGCTGATAGTATTCGGGCGACCAGCTGTCGATGCGCGACAGCGGATGCCGCCAGGAACACACATGGTTGGTGCAGTTCTGCGCCTGCAAAAAGCCAACCATCACCATCTGGCGCATCGTTTGCGATCCCCCGCTTCATATCGTACGCGGGCCGAAGCCGGCAGAATTCCGAACTTCGCGGGACAGCTGGGCCTGGAGTTCGTTCCTAACCGCTTACCCGCGCCGCGAGGGCATTTTCGGCCAAGGTTTTCCCCAATGTCCAGACCGCACCGGGAACGCGATGGGCCCCCGCGATGACTGCATCGAATGCACCCTCGATCCAGTCACAGTCCGCGTCCGAAAGAATCAGAGGAGGCAACAGTTTTACCGTATGGCTCCCGTGCCCTGCTACCTGCGTAAGCAATTTGTGTTCAGTAAGGAGCGGAATGACGATCAGTTGGCAGAACAGTCCCGTGCTCGCCGCCTCCAGCAGTTTCCATGACGACTTTAGTCGGAAGGACTGGGGCGCACCGAATTCGATCCCGATCATGAGCCCCTTGCCGCGCACGTCTTTGACGAGCTCGTGGCGGCCCGCCATCTCGCTGAATGCCTTTAATAAGCGGGCGCCTTTCTCGGCGGCGTTGTCGATCAGCTTTTCCGAGGCGAGCACGTCCAGCGTGGCAAGGCCTGCCGCCATTGCCAGATCGTTCTTCGCGAACGTGGACCCGTGCACGACGGCGCGGTCCATGCGGTCGAACACCTTGTCCAAAATCCATTTGCGCGTGACGAGCGCGCCGACGGGCACATGCCCTCCCGACAAGGACTTCGCCAAAAGCACCATGTCGGGCTCGACCCCCCAATGCTCGACGGCAAGAAAGCGGCCGGTGCGGCCGAGCCCGGTCTGGATTTCATCGGCGATGAACAGAGTGTCGTGCCGGCGACAGAGTTGGAGTGCTCCGGCAAGATAATCATCATGCGGAAGCACGACGCCTTTGCCCTGGATCGGTTCCACGATAAAGCCGGCGATTCGTCGTGATGCGAGCACGCGCTGCAACGCGTCCAGATCATTGAACGGAACTTCGATGCATTCCGGCAGAAGCGGCCCGAAACCGGAACGGAAAAGAGCGTCCCCGTTCAATGACAGCGCGCCGTAGGTCAGGCCGTGAAATGCGTGTGAGCAATAAACGATGCCGCTGCGTTCGGTCGCGGCGCGCGCAAATTTCACTGCGGCTTCGACCGTCTCGGTCCCGGAATTCGCAAAGAATACCTTCTCGAGATACGGGATGTGGCACAGCAGGCGTTCGGCCAGCACGCCGGCAAGCGCAGAAACGTCGAGCTGCACGAGATTGGGAAACTCTGCGTCGAGCACTCCTTTGAGCGCTTCGCGCACGGCCGGATGATTGCGGCCGATCGCAAACACGCCCCAGCCGCTCAACAGATCGAGATATCGCTCACCCTGCGCGTCATAAAGATATTGGCCACGTGCACGTCGATACTGCCGATCAAAGCCAATCGTCCGCAGCATCCGAACCATCTGTTCGTTCAGGTAACGCGCGTGGAGGGCATACCTGTCCCGCTCTCGCTCGGCAAAAACAGCGGCAATGTCGGTCGTTATTTTCCGCGGCACGTGATCGTTTCCCTGCTGCGTCATGCTGCCGCGTCGCGGACCATCGTGATCCGCAACGCGCTACAATTTTAATCTAAATCGAATCCTCGACGAATCCGCCCTCTAACTCGCGACAGTATGTAGCCACGTTCTCCTCAGATGGGCACCCTTATGTGCGTCTCAGATCCGCTCGGCTGCGCCGACAGGTCGCGAACGAATTCATTGCACGTTTCTCGGGTTGCATTTACATCGGTATACTGTGGCAATGTGTTGCGGAGGCCAGAGTCGCTGGAATGAGGCAGGGCGGCCGTGCATTTGATAGTCGCACAATTCGCCCTGCGAAATGTGACATTTGACGGCGACTTTGCAGGGCTGGAGGGCAGGGAGATAAGTCAGGGTTCGAGGTCTGAAATCGATCTGCGGCACCCCCCGATTATTGCAGTTACGAGCCTTGCGCTGGAGGCTCGTATTGCCCGAGGGCCAGGCGTCGAAGTCATCTGCGACCACGCGTCGCAGCTGGTTTGTTCGTTGCCGGTGGCGCTCGGTCGCGGTGCTGCGGGAATCATAAGCTTTGGTGTGGCCGCGGGCCTTGACCCCGAGCTCATCCCCGGAGATTGCGTAATTGGCACGGGAGTATGGACGAGTAGGAGCTATTTTCCAGCAGATGCAGCCTGGGTAAGTCGCCTGCTCGCTGCGCTTCCAGCGGCGGTTTGCGGCGATTTTGCGGGCACAGACGCACTCCTGATCCACCCGGCTCAGAAGCGGGCTTTGCATGCGCGCTCGGGTGCGGTGGTCGCAGACATGGAATCCCACATCACAGCGCGCGTCGCCTCCGAGCGACGCATTCCATTTGCTGTCTGTCGTGTCGTCATAGATCCGCTCGATGAGCCGCTTCCTGCCGCGGCGCAAACGGGTTTGCGCCAGGATGGGAGTGCCGATGTTTTTGCCGTTCTCGCCTCGCTCGTCCGCCATCCCGCCCAGCTTCCGGCGCTTGTGCGCATCGCCTACCACGCAGCAATCGCGCGGGACGCGCTGCGCGAATCCAGGCGCCAACTCGGGGCGGCACTTGCTTGCCCGCACTTCAGTGCGGGCGCTGGGCTTGCACCTGCTCCGCCGCTGAGCGCCGAATTGGCCTTGCAAGGGGCTGGGGCTAACCTCGCGCCCGGGGCTTAGCGTCATCAAATTCCGCGAGAGCGTGTCATGGCTCCCGTTTCTGTGCGCGAGGCCAAGTGAGGCGCGCGCGCCCGTTCAAGCCGCTCAAGGATGCGCTGTAAGGTTTCCAAGTGGTCGGCCTCGCGGGGCGGCTTGTCCCAGCGGAGGCGGCTGATGCGTGGAAAGCGCATCGCGAGCCCCGATCTGTGTCGGTTGGAGCGCTGCAATCCCTCGAAGGCCACTTCCAGCACAAGCCCTCGATCGGGCTCGTGCACGACTTCGCGAACCGGGCCGAAGCGCTCGATCGTATTTCGCCGCACGAAGCGATCGATGGCGAGGAGTTCCTCGTCGGAGAAGCCGAAATAGGCCTTTCCCACCGGGACTAGCTGCTTGCCTGCCTCGCCGTTGCTCCACACGCCGAACGTATAGTCGGAATAATACGACGAACGCCTTCCATGCCCGCGCTGCGCATAGATGAGCACGGCATCCACGATGAAAGGATCTCGCTTCCATTTCCACCACAGGCCGCGGGGGCGACCTAGGACATAGGGCGAATCGCGGCCTTTGAGCACGATCCCTTCGACGGCGTCCGCATCTGGCCCCGCTCCCGCGCTCGCGGGATCGGCGCGCGCTGCGGCGAGATCGGTCCAGGTGGTGAACGGGACGGTGGGGGAAACATCCACCCGACGATCGTTTAAGTTCGCAACAAATTTTTCCAGCCGCGCACGCCTGCGCGAAAATGCCAGACCTCGCAAATCCTCATCGCCCTCCATGAGAAGATCGTAGGCGCGCAAATGCGCGGGAAAGTCGGCCAACAGCTTGGGAGTGACCGTTTTACGATTGAGCCGCTGCTGCAGAACGTTGAAGCTCTGCACGCGTCCATCGCGCATGATGAGGAGTTCGCCATCGAGCGCCACAGGTAAGCGCAAGGCCAGGTCGGGGAAGCTCGCCGAGATGTCCTCGCCTGTCCTCGAATAAAGGCGGGCAACTATTCGACCGCTCGGATCGCGGCCCGCGACGGCCTGCACGCGAATGCCGTCCCATTTCCATTCTGCGATGAAATCGGCAGGATTGAGCGTGCTGAGTTCGCTTTCCTCGATGGCATGCGCAAGCATTGGCGGGCGGAAAGCCGCGGGATCGCGGTTCACCGGCTTGGCGTCGCGTCCTTCGAGCCATGCGAACAGCTCCCCAAAAGGCGGGCGCAAGGCTGGCCAGAGCAGCTCGAGTTCTTCCGGGTCTTTATTGCCAAGAGCGGCGGCAGCGGTCTTGGCGAGCCGCGCCGAGACGCCGATTCGCAACTCGCCCGTCACAAGCTTGAGGAGCGCCCACCGTCCCGTTTCGTCGAGCACATCGAGCCAGTGTGCGACTTGAGCAGGCAATTCGGCCTTCCCGAGAGAAGCAAGCCCCGCGATGACCTCGCTCAAAGCCGGTGGGCTTGCCTCGGCAGCGGCTGCCGGCCACATCAGCGCAATCGTTTCCGAAAGGTCACCGACGTAATCGAGCGAGAGCTCGAACAACACGGGATCCGTGCGTTCCGCAACCAGCGTGCGCAGAAGACTGGATTTGGCCTGCCTGAACGCGAGCGCGCCTGTGAGCGCCGCCAGCGCCCAGCCGCGCTCCGGATCAGGGGTGCTGCGAAGATAGTTCGCGATCAGCCGCAGCTTGTTATTTCGGCTCGGCTCGTAAGAAAGCCGGTTTAGCAGTTCGGCAAAAGCTTTCATGGGCCCGTGCCAAGGCGGCTGCTCTCGTCTGCTGCGCCATGTTCCTCGCCATAGCCCATGATTTCGAGGGCACGCGCACCCAGCCCCTGCTTCAGGCTCCAGTGCACCAGCGCATCCTCCTGGCCATGGGTGACCCACACTTCACCAGCGCCGGTCGCTGCAATCGTGCCGGTGAGGCCTTCCCAGTCGGCATGATCCGAAATGACCAGCGGCAATTGCAGAAGACGCTGGCGCGCGCGCGCGCGCACGCGCATCCAGCCCGATGCGATGGAGGTCACCGGGTCGGGGAAGCGCCGCGACCAGATTTCATGCAGACTCTCGGGTGGACACAGCGCGATCGAGCCGGCCAGCTCTGTTTTGCGCAATTTGCCTACGGGCTGCACCACGCCAAGATCGATCCCACGCTCCTGATAATACCGCGTTGCCTTTTCCATGGCGCCGTGGAGGTATATCGGTCTGTCGTAGCCCGCTTCTCGCAGCAGGGCGATCAGGCGCTGCGCTTTCCCAAATCTGTAGGCGCCGACGAGATGCGCACGATCGGCAAACAGCGCGACCGACCGCAACAATTTTCCGATCTCGGCCGCTGCCTCGCCATGGCGAAAAATAGGCAGTCCGAAGGTGGCTTCGGTGATGAAAACGTCGCAGGTGATGGGTTCGAAGGGGGCGCAGGTCGGATCGCGCTCTTTTTTGTAATCGCCGGAGGCGACGATCCGCATCCCGTTCGCCTCTATGAGCACCTGCGCCGACCCCAGCATGTGTCCGGCCGGATGCAAGCTCAGGCCTATGTCTCCGATGCGGATGCTTTGCGCGTACGCAAGTGCTTGGGCTGAGCCGGCGAAATCGTCGCCATAGCGCACGCGCATGAGGTCGATGGTTTCCTGGGTCGCGAGCACGTGCTGATGGCCAGGCCGCGCATGGTCAGCGTGAGCATGGGTTATGACGGCTCGGTCCACGGGGCTCGTCGGATCGATGTAGAAATCGCCCGGCTTGCAGAATATCCCGTTGCGGGTGGGCACGATGACATCTTCGGCTCGCATAATTTGGAGATAGGAATGAAACGACCGAGCGGGAGAGCAGCGGGCGTGCCGACCCCCTCAATCGCGTCTGAATACGATCGAGGCAAACCATCCGGTGGCGAGCGCCATGCCTACGGTTGCAAGCCCGTAGAAAACCCCGTGCTCGCGTGCCGCTGCGGTGACGATCTGCTCTACGCCATATTTGGCCACTTCGAAAGGTGCAGGCGTGCGCGCAATCTGCGCCCCCTCGGCAAATAATCTGACGTCGACCTGATAAGTTCCAACGGGCACGTACGCGGGCAGGGCGATGAAGGCGCGAAATAGAAATGGCGTCAGGAAGGTCACGCCATTCGACTCTTCGCGGTAAAGACCCTGTTCGCGGCGCAACCTGATCAGCGCCACCCGAAACGGCTCGTCACTGGTTTCGGACGTGCCGTTGCTCCGTTGCGGCAGCGAAAAATATTCCAGCCCCAGCTGAAGGCGAAGCAGAGTCTCGTGATTGACGATCGCCGTGAGTGGACGGTTGGAAAGAAAGGCGAGATAGGCCGGCACCTCGGGGAATTCGCGCGATTTGGCATTGACCCATATTCCAAGCACCCTTTCCTTTCGGAACGTCACTAGGGACTGTGATGGCCCGGTGACGGTTGCCACGATGTCGTACCCGCTGCGGCGCGGGGCGCCGGCCTCGGGCTCGATGCCGCCGAACAAAACCAGATTTGTGCCCAAAAAATTGGATGTGATCATCACCTGATAATCAGAAAGCGAGGTCACGAGCCGCTCCGCCTGCGCGGAAACGGCCGCAGCCGCCCATGCAGCAATAGCCACGAGCGTGAGCGCAGTGCGGGGTCGTGCCTTCATTCTTCCCCCTCGATCACCCGGATCGAGTAGAGATTCTCAGGCGGCAGCACCAAGTTGAAGGCAAACCGAATTCCGACGGCGAGGACGAGCAAGCCCAGCAACAGACGCAACCGCTCGCTCCGCATCTTCTGGCCGGCGCGCGCGCCAAACTGTGCGCCCACAACGCCGCCGATCATCAGGATAAGGGCCAGCACGGCATCGACGAGGTGGTTGGTGGCGGCGTGCATGACCGTCGCCGATGCCATCGTGACGAGCGTCAGCACCATGGACGTTCCGATCACGGTCGCTGTCGGCACTCGCAACAGATAGATGAGCATGGGAACGAGCAGGAATCCTCCGCCGATGCCCATGATCGCGCCGAAGAACCCGATGATGAAACCGATCGCCCATACCGGGATGACCGACACGTAGATGCGTGAGCGCTTGAAGCGCAACTTGATCGGCAACCCATGGATCCAGAAATGGCTGCCTGGGCGGCGCAGCTCGACCGGCTTGCCTTTTTGTGCGCGCAGAATTGCGCGCACACTCTCGATCAACATCAGCCCGCCGACGATGGTGAGCAGGAGCACGTAGGAAACACCGATGGTGATGTCGAGCTGGCCCAGTTTGCGTAACAAAGTGAACAGCCAGACACCCGAGGCTGTACCCACGATACCGCCGGCGAGCAGCATGAGGGCGAGGGCGACGTCGATGGTGCGCCGGCGCCAGTAGCTGATCGCCCCCGACATGGATGAGGCGGCGATGTGGCCGGTTACGCTTGCCACCGAAACCGCAGGCGAGATGCCGAGGAAGATCAGGAGCGGCGTCATCAAGAATCCGCCGCCAATCCCGAACATGCCGGAAATGAATCCGACGGCCAGGCCCATCGCCAAGATCAGCAGGATGTTTACGGGCTGGTCTGCAATGGGCAGGTAGATCTGCACCGGCGGCGATCCCTATCAGAGTTGAAGCGTGGCTATCGCCCTCGACGTTGTTCGCATGCTGCGAGCAGATCGGCGCTAAGGCCGCGCAAATGGCCGTCCGACAGATCGTGACAGTGCTTTTGCTTGCGCGGCGAGAGGGCGTCGAAGCCCGCGTGAAAAAGACTCAGGACGGAGGCGAGACATCTTACTGATCTCGCCTGCGAAGTCTTCGGTCCTGTTTATTGTGCACGTACTGGAGTGGCAAGGTCGAGCTTGGGTCCCACCACCAGTGGTTTGCGTTTGCCGGGCGGTGCGGGGGAGACAGCGGCTTGGTCCCATCCGCCTGGCGGCGCATTCACGTGCACGGCTGCTTCCGGTTGCTGCTCCGGGGCGAATGCCTGCGCCGCCTGCATGGCTGCTTGCAACGAATTCCGGTCAAGCCGCGACGCCAGATCGTCACGCTTGCGCGCGGATTCCGGATCGCCCTCCCGCGCGGCGAGCACGAACCATTTGTAAGCTTCCGCCAGGTTCTGCTCGACGCCAATCCCGCGGGCATACAGGACCGCCAAGTTGTACTGGCTGTCGACGACGCCGTATCCAGCTGCCTTACGGAACCACTTGGCTGCCGTCTGATAATCCGGCTTGCCGTCTATGCCTTCGGCATACAGCACGGCGAGGTTATGAAGCGCCTCTGCGTGTCCGGCTTCGCCCGCGGTCGCATAGTAGCGACGTGCCGTATCCAGATTCTTTTTCACACCGAGCCCCTTTTCGTAGAGGCCGGCGAGTCGAAATTGCGCCGGTGTCAATCCTTTTTTGGCGGCTCGCTCAAACCACTCGGCTGCCGAGCTGAAATTCTGCGGCACGGCCCGCCCTTCCGCGAACCGCACGGCGATCTCGAATTGGGCGGCAGCTTCTCCCCTCACAGCGGCAGCGCGCAGGTTCGGGCCGAACGCCCCCGGCAGGTTCTCGGCTGAATGCTCGGGAGCTGCGCCTGGCGGCTTCGTGGGGACCGCCGGCAGCGGACTGGACGGCATGAGGCTTGGCGTGGCGCTTGCGGCGGCCGGAAGCGAACCCGTCACCTCCGAGCCGCTCTCGCCGGCTGAAGGCTGCTGTCCTGCCGCTACCTGGCGAGCGATTTCCAGCGGCAAATTGACCATGGAAGCCGGCCTCGATGCGCCTTCAGTGCCCGCCGGCGACGTTGCCGCCGCCGCCGCGATTCGCTCCGCAGAGCATGCTTCCCTGGTCCTACTCGGAATTGCGGCGATGACCTCGGGTATGCGCGTTTGAGGTGCGGGCTCTGGCTTGGTCTGGTTCACGGCGGTCTGCGCCACGGACGCACTCGTTTCGGTCTCAGGTCCAGTGCCAAGCAGGGTTCGTGCGAGTTCAAGCGAGCCAAGCACGAGCAAGATGATTGAAGAGCCCGCGATCAGCGCGCGCAATTTTCCAACCCGGTTGGCGAGCTTGCCGGCCGCCGACGCGATTTCCGTGGCGCGGGTGCTCGGACTCTTGCTTGATGCTTGTCGTGCGGCTGCTTGGGCAGCTCTCCGGGCTGCGGCGATGAAGTCGGATTTGACTTCTGGCTCGGGAGGCACCGCAGCCTTGACTTGGTCGAGGGCGGATTGGGAGGCGGCGATGCGCTCGGCCGGCGAGTCTGGCTTCCCCTCCCGCGCGGTTCGAGGCTCGAGCGGGTGATCCGGAGGCAAGGTGCCTTCGATCGCCGGCTGCTCGGGCGCGGCGACCGCTTCCGCTGCGAAATGCGAGTCGTCCGCGATTACCTGCGGCCTCTTCCCAGCGGTATCGGCACCAGCCGACGGCGGCTCACTGCCCGGGAGCTCCTTGTCGGAAACGCGCGCGGACGGCGGCGGGGATCGGGATGGCTGGCTTGCTGCTCGGGACTCAGTACGGGCGGGGATTGGCTTTGAACCGCCTAACCTCGGGCGCGAATTGCCTCGCATATCGGTTTCAATCATCGCGAGGCGGTCAACCACATGACCCAGGGTGCCGTGCACCATTTCTAGCGATTCCCGGGTTTTCTTTTCGGTTTGCTGCAGCTCGGCGAGATCGCGCGATAGGACCGAAGGCGCAGAAGCGCCCGAACCGGTGTTGGCAAGGGTGGGCAGCCGCTGGTGTTCGAGATGGATGAGCAGCTCGGCCAAGCCGCGCTCGATTGCCTCGAGCTGGTTGAGCCGCGCATCCGAGGCATCGAGTTTTTCCACGAGCTTCGCGATGCGTTCTTCGAGATGACCCATCGCAGCGGGATCGGCACGCGTGAGCTGCACGCGCTCGATTTTCTCAGCCAGGCCTTTGATAACGCTTTCGAGCTCTGAAGGTGCGCTCTGGCCCCCGTTGTTGCGAGCCTGCAAAGCGTCGGCGAGTGCAGCAATACGCTGTTCGAGGTTGGCGAGGTTGTCGCCGCTGGCAGGGCTCGTCGCCCGGTCCAGCTTGCCGGCGAGCGCGCGCACTTCGTCAGATAGGCTCGCAAGTGCATCGTTCGATGCCACATGGGAAACGGTGCTGCGCATGGTCGCGAGCGCGGTTTCGATGCCCTTGAGCGCTGTCGGCTGATTGCTGTTCTGTGCGATGCCCTCGATCTTGCGCGACAACTCCTGCAGCGCGCGATCTAGCCTGCCGAGGTTATCGCCGGCGCCCATCCCGCCCACCGTTTCGCGCAGTTCGGCAAGACCCCGTTCCACCCCGGCGAGCGCGGGCGCGTGGACACCGGCGTCGCGGCCCGCTTCGACGCGCTCGCTCAGTTTGCGCATCGCCTCCTCGAGCGCTTCGACCGACTTGCGAGGCATCGCCTCCTGCAGCATCGCCCCGATCTGCGTAAGATCGTCGCGCAACCCGTCGATCGCTTTGTCCACTCCACAGGGACGGCCGATGTTTTCAATTTGCCGGTTGATATCGCGAAGCTGCTGCTCGAGTCCGGAGAGCTCTTGCGTGCGGGCGCGCGGCAGGCCTTCCGAACTGGAGCCGTTCGCAGTCGAGCCTGTTGCCGCCGGCCTCGACGAGTTGCCGTCCAGAGCGCGCTGGCGGTCCGCTATCTCGAGCAAGGCTCTGTCGAGCGAAGTGGCGGGCGCGGCGCCTGCATCCCCCCGCGGATGCTCGCGCTTGAGATCAGAGACGGCGCGGCCAACCGTTTCGACGCGCTGCTCCATGGAGTTCTTGGCGGAACGGCTCTCGGCGATCGCCTGGTCCAGTCGTCGATCAAGCTTGCCGACGAGGCTGGCCAACTGGCGTAGCGCTTCATCGTCCCGCGGCTCATTGACCTTGCCGCGCTCCGACGTGAGCCGAGCCACTTGGCTCAGCTGTCGCGCCAGGCTGTCGATCCGCTCATTCAGGGCGTTGAAGCTGCGATGCACGACCGACTCATCGTCGTCGCTGCGATGCATCCTTTGCTCGTCATGTTCATCATCGCGGTGCAGATCGTGCTCGTCTGCTCCCGCAGCATCCGCCTCGTGATCCGACTCCGCTGAATTGAGGATGACCGTATCCAGCCATTCGCCCACGGACATTCCGGCCCGCCGTGCGGCGGTTCGCGCCGTCTCGCGCGCCTGGCGACGAACTCCTTTTATTTGCCACGGCAAAACAGATTTCATTCCCCGCATCCCAGGCGTTCGAGGAGAAGCAGAGCCGGAAGGCGGCGGAAGCTCGTAAATGCGCGGTAAATGGAGGCGCGGCCCTGATCCCGACGCGCAGTTTTTCCTCTCGCAGTAAACAGAGCGTTAAGAGCAGTCGCGGCGGGGCTACGAAAGCAGCGGAATTCCGGCGTGTGGCTCGGGGGATACAGGGCGCCGAGCCGTTCTGGTCTGATCGGGACCGGGGAGAACGGGTGCGTTCCGCCCAGAGGGCGCGGAAGGAGCCCGCCCGGCGCGCCCCCGCCGGGCTTTTTTATGTCGGCTCTCAATACCCGAAACGATGCATGTACCAACCCCAGTTTCGGTACACCTCCGCCGTCTGGCTTGCCGAGATGTGATGTTTGTTCGGCTTATATCCGTTGAGTGTGCGTACATAGGCTCCGAGTTTTGGCCGGATTTTCTCGAACGAGCCGAGCTGAAGCTCGTGGTATATTCGCGCCATTTCATCGACCGGCGTGCGGACGAGATTTTCGTATCGCACCTGGCAGAAATTATGTGCCGGAATTTCTGCGACCTGCGTGAAGAAATTTCGATACAGCGAATTCATCGCGTGTAGGACGTATTGCTCGATATCCGGGCCCTCGTCGACCAGCGCACCGAAGTCCGGCTTTTGGCAGCCTTGAGTTGCAAACAGTGCGCGCCAAAACCTCAGGCTGGACGAGAACACCTCGCCGGGATCCCGCACCAGGTGAACGAATTTCGCATCGGGAAACATGTCTCGCAAAACGTTGAGTCGCGCCGTATGGTGGGGCGACTTGAGCACAATGTGCCGCGCGCTTCCCAAACACTTTTGCTCCCACTTGCTGCGCAGGTTTACCAGCTGAAGGAAGCTCAGGAACCCGGCCTTCCATTGCTCGATCTGCTCGGGAGCAAGCCCGGCGATGTCCAGAAATGGATCGTGCGCGCAGCGATGGTTGGGAAAAACCACCACTTCATAAGGAGATCTCAGGCCCAAATTCATGAGCGCAAACTCGTCCTCCTGTGGCCGCTCCCAGGCGATCGGCATGTCGTCCATTGGACGCTTGGGCGGGAGCACAAACCTGAAAAAAGTTCGCACGAACTTGTCCAGTATCAGGCAATCAGCGGGCGCAAAACATTCAAGGGTATCGGGCGCAGTAAAGCGCTCATCGAGGGTGAGCAGTTCATGCAAAAAGGTCGTTCCGGTACGCCAGTGACCAATGATGAAAATCGGCGGCTGTTCGATGACGGACGCGCGAATGCGTCTGCCGTAGATCAGGGTCTGGACAAGGCTGAGGCCGGAATGTACGGCCGATATAATGAAGCCGAATAGGACGAAAAGGATTCGCCCAGGAGACACTGCAAAGCGGTTGCGCGCCAGCAAAGCCAGCCAAGCGGAAGCAACCATACCGTACCAGATTCTGAAAGTATAAAACCGGTAAGGGTTATAGCGCTCGGATAGTGCAGTCTCCGCGAGACACGAAGAATCAGATTCAGTTCGCATGCCTTGCGGCGGCGAACGTCCGCTCGACAGCATCAGGTTTTGGTAACTGGCGGCGAGGAGCTCATCGGTCGGCTTTTTCCGACGTGAAGAACACATCCACTCTGAGCCCGACCACGAGCAGACTGGCTTCGCTGAGATCAATCAGAACTTCCATCACTTCGGTATCGGTCGACTTTTGTGGCCCGCGTTGGCTGATGCGCCCCGGCCCCACGATCGGCGCTATGGCGGATACTTTCCCGTCGAAGTCGCGGCCCCGAAATGCATCTGCGCGCACCACCACCCGCTGTCCGATTGCGATCTTGCCGATGTCGCGTTCGTCAACCTCCGCGCGCACGCGAAGAGCAGAACGGTCTCCGAGAATAACCAGCGGTTCCGACGAAGGACCGGCCATTTCCCCGACTTTGGCGTGCACTTGCAGGATTGTGCCTGCGATTGGCGCGCGAATCCTCGTTCGTTCCAAAGCTTCCTGAGCAATGGTCCATTCGGCGCGGGCCACGGCCAGCGCGGTTTCGGTGCGGCTTGGCAATGGAGCGTCCGGTGCTGCTCGCAGCCTTTGCAGGGCCTCGCGCTCCCGTTGGAGCTGTTCCTGGGCGCGCGTCAAGGCCGAACGGGCTTCCGCGAGGTCCGTTTCCGAGGCGCCGGCGCGGCCGGCAATGACTAGACGGTCAAGGCGGGAGCGTGCGGCTGCGACTGCCCGTTCGGAAGCGGCAACCGAATCGGCGAGCTTCACCTGTTCCCCCGCAGGTTGGGGCGCATCGTCGCGGGCGCGTCTGCGATCCTCGACTTGCGCCTCTGCCAGCCTCAATCGTGCCAAGGCTTCGCGGTCATCGAGTCGCACCAGCAGATCGCCGGCGGAAACCTTGTCATTGATGCGGGCGACAACCTCCGCAATCGGAGCCAAAATGGCTGCCGAAACCTTTATCTCGCGTGAGGCTGATTCGACGCGCCCTGGCGCTGCGGTCTCCCAACGCTTCTGTTCGTTGGCAGCACGTGCCGGTTGTGGGCCAAATGCCAGTTCATTGAGGCAGCACGGCCCAAGTTCAATGCTGCCAAGAATGGCCCCAGCCAGCATCAACGGACGTACAAACGAGGTCTGCTTTGGCCTTATTCGGTGGGTGAGCCCGATCACGGTTCTTTTCATCGGTTGAATACGGCTGCGGGATCGATTCGCGTCACCTTGACGATAGCCGCGATGGCCGACACGGCACACATCGCCACAGTGAGCACGAACAGGCCCAGGGTGAGGATCGGGGTCATGACGACAGGCACGGACAAGTTGCGGGTTACCCACACGATGATCAAACTCAAGGCCGCGGCAACAGAAAACCCGATCACCGCACTCAAGCAAGCCTGGCCGATAATAACCTTGTGAATATAGAAGGCGGATGATCCAATGGCGCGCAAAGTTGCAAACTCGTTTAGATGATCCTTGGTGCTCGAATACAGCGTCTGCGCGACGATCACTGTTCCCACAATCACGCCGAGAATTGCCCCGACAATGAGCGCGGACCCGGCTCCGGTACCGTATAGCCATTGGCCAAGGCTGCGATCCCGAAACTCCTTGGGAGTGATGATTTCAGCGTCGCCGAGGTTGCGGGTGACGCTTGCGCGAACGGTGTTGACGTCGACGCCGGGAGAGATTTGAACAAGGTAATACGTGCTGTCGGTTGGGCTCGTCCGCATGATTTTTCGAGCCCGGTCTATCGTCGTAAAAACAAACGGCATCGTTGTAAACGACCGTATGCGGTCGGTGAGGGCGACGACGCGAACCCTTTGGTTGCCGATTTCCACCTGCTGGCCGACTCCGGTAATTCCAAGCCGCTTGAAATATGACCGGTCGACGATGACCCCGTTCGGGGTTGTGAGATCCTCAAGGCTGCCCTCGACAAAGTTCCACGGACGCAATCCAGGTTCTTCGCTGTCGATGCCAACGATGATGACGACCGTCGTGCCTCCGTCCGGCTTGCGCCAGGTTGTGAAGGTCGCTAGCAACGGCGTCGCCGCGATAACTCCAGGCTCTGCCAATGCCCGAAAGCGCTCCTGAGTGTCCAGCAGAGCAGTATCTTCGAAGCTTTTCGCGTGCATTGGCACGATCCAAAGATCGGCCTGCCCATGGTCGATCATTGCGGTGATCATGCGCTGACAGCTCACAAATAATCCTAGCTGCACCGTTACCAGCACGATCGAGAAAACGATGCCCACGATGGTGGCGATAAATCGAATACGATCATGAAACAAGTTCCGGGACGCGAGTGTCAGGATCAGAGGCAGTCCCGGAAACCTGCCTGAAGCGGTCCGACTGGCGCTGCGCTGAAGCG
>JBEVJT010000263.1:0-4710 GCA_040510075.1 Xanthobacteraceae bacterium
CTCATGAATCTGCGCAACGTTGCCATCATAGCCCATGTCGATCACGGCAAGACGACGCTTGTCGATCGGCTGCTGCAGCAATCGGGCGCCTTGCGCGAGAACCAGCGCGTCGCCGAGCGTGCGCTCGACTCAAACGATCTCGAACGTGAGCGAGGCATCACCATTCTGGCCAAGGTAACCTCGATCCCCTGGCGCGACGTGCGCATCAACATCGTGGACACGCCCGGGCACGCCGATTTCGGGGGCGAGGTGGAGCGCATCCTCAACATGGTGGACGGCGCACTGCTCCTGGTCGATGCCGCAGAGGGCCCGCTGCCGCAGACCAAGTTCGTCGTTTCGAAGGCGCTCAAGGTGGGGCTCAAGCCCATCGTCATCATCAACAAGGTCGATCGCGGGGACGCCCGGCCGCTTGCGGTCGTTGACGAGGTATTCGATCTCTTTGCCGCGCTCGATGCGAGTGAAGCGCAGCTCGACTTCGCGGTGCTCTATGGTTCGGCCAAGCATGGCTGGATGGCCGCGTCGCCGGAGGGCCCAACCGAGCAGGGCATGACCGGGCTGTTCGATCTCCTCACCACCCATGTTGCGCCACCGAAAATCGAGGATGGCCCGCTGCGCATGCTCGGCACCATATTGGAAGCCAATCCATATCTCGGGCGCATTGTCACAGGACGCGTCTCATCGGGCGCGGTGCGTCCAAATCAAATGGTCAAAGTGCTCGACCGCAACGGCAAGCTGGTCGAAGAGGGACGGGTGAGCAAGGTGCTCGCGTTCCGCGGGCTCGAGCGCAGTCCGGTTGAGGAGGCGGCAGCGGGCGACATCGTCGCGGTGGCCGGCCTCCCGCGGGCAACGGTATCCGACACGATCTGCGCCCCCGAGGTGACATCGCCGCTTCCCGCCCAGCCTATGGACCCGCCGACCATCGCCATGACCTTCAGGATCAACGATTCTCCGCTGGCGGGAACGGAAGGCGACAAGGTGCAGAGCCGCGTCATTCGCGAGCGCCTCCTGCGCGAGGCCGAGGGCAATGTGGCCCTGAGCGTGAGCGAATCCGCCGAGAAGGACGCGATGGAAGTGGCGGGGCGCGGTGAATTGCAGCTCGGCATCCTGATCGAGACCATGCGCCGGGAGGGCTTCGAGCTTTCCGTCTCCCGTCCCAAGGTATTGCTGCAGCGGAACGAGCACGGCGAGTTGCTGGAGCCGATTGAAGAGGTGGTCATCGACGTCGATGACGCACACACGGGTGTCGTGGTGCAGAAGCTTTCCGAGCGCAAAGCCGAAATAATCGAGATGCGGCCCTCGGGCGGCGGGCGCGTGCGCTTGATCTTTCACGCGCCCACGCGGGGACTGATCGGCTATCAGGGCGAGCTGCTCACGGATACCCGCGGCACCGCCGTCATGCATCGCCTCTTTCATGCCTATGGGCAGTTTCGCGGAGAGATCCCGGCGCGGCGCAACGGCGTGCTTCTCTCGAATGACGCGGGAGAAGCGGTTGCCTATGCGCTGTGGAATCTCGAAGATCGCGGACCGATGATGATCGACCCGGGTTGCAAGGTTTATCGCGGCATGATCGTGGGCGAGCACAACCGCGGAAACGATCTCGAAGTGAACGTGCTCAAGGGCAAGAAGCTCACCAACATCCGTACCCATTCGAAGGACGAAGCGGTGCGCCTCACCCCGCCCATGCAGATGAGCCTGGAAAAGGCGCTCGCCTACATCGCCGACGACGAACTGGTCGAGATCACGCCCAAGGCGATCCGGCTGCGCAAGAAACTGCTCGATCCGAACGAGCGCAAAAAGCAGGAGCGCCGCAAGGAGCCCCAAGGCGCGGCTTGACCATAGTTAACCCCGAATCGGTCAGGCAGAGGCGCGGCGCAGGTATCGCCGAAACTGTTTGCTCGGCGCCGAATCAAAGCCGAATCAAAGATGGCAATTACCCGACATTTCGGTGGTCGGTAGACGCGGGGCGGCGATAATTCACATCGGCTGATACTCTTGCGCGCGTGTTTGGGATTTTCCCGCCCGGCCGTGGCGCAGCGGCAACATCCCCGCCGGCACGCAAGTTCTGCCCATTTCATGCGGGTTTCTAGAATCGACCTGCGGCAAAAATCCATGCTGCCGAGGGCCTCGTTAACCTCAGGTTAAACATAATACTTGAAGCGTGTCGTGCTCATTGGTTTTAATGAACCCATGAGCACAATCCTAATCGAGGTCCGTCGCGCGAAGCCGTCCGATGCCCCGGGCATCGCGACCTCGCATGACGAAGCCTGGCGAGGCGCCTACCAGGGCGTCATCCCCGGCCCCGAGCTGGACAAGCTCATCAATCGCCGCGGGGCGCAGTGGTGGGACAGCGCGATCCGCAAAGGCAGCCGCATTGCGGTGCGTGCCTTCGGCGAGTGCATCGCGGGCTACGCGAACTACGGACGTAATCGCGCGCGCAGCCTGTACTACGACGGCGAGATCTACGAGCTTTATATGCGGCCGGAATTCCAGGGGCTCGGCTTCGGGCGCAAGCTGTTCAACGCGGCACGGCGCGACCTCGTGCAGAGCGGTTTGCAGAGCCTCGTCGTCTGGGCTCTGTCGGATAACGAGCCGGCGGTATCCTTCTATCGCGCGCTCGCCGGCAAGCCTGTGGCGCGTTCGTCCGAACGGTTCGGCGAACGCGTGCTCGACAAGGTCGCCTTCGCCTGGAACGGCTGAGTAATCTCTTTCTCTGAAGCTGATCAGAATGCCGGCTGCGGCAAACCTGCCTTCGCGCAGGCGGCGCGCACGGTATTTGCAAGCAGACACGCAATGGTCATCGGCCCGACCCCGCCCGGGACGGGAGTGATTGCGCCGGCCACCTCGCAGGCCTCGGCAAACGCAACGTCGCCGACAATACGGGACGCGTCGTTCGCACCATTGATGCGGTTGATGCCCACGTCGATGATGGTAGCGCCTGGCTTGATCCAATTGTTCCGGACAATCTCAGGCTTGCCGACAGCCGCGAAGACGAGATCGGCGCGTCGGCAGCGCGCGGCCAGCTCGCGCGTCCTGGAATGGGCAACCGTCACCGTCGCATTCTCCGATATGAGCAACAAAGCGAGCGGCTTGCCCACGATATTCGAGCGGCCGATCACCAGAGCTTCAATCCCCTCGAGCGAAGGGTGCACGGTTTTGGCCAGAAGCACGCATCCGAGCGGCGTACAGGGCGTCAGCGCCGGCAGTCCGATCGCCAGACGGCCCGCATTGATGGGGTGAAATCCGTCGATGTCCTTGCCGGGGTCAATGGCCGCAATCACCTTGTGCGGGTCGATCTGCGGCGGAAGCGGCAACTGTACCAATATGCCGTGCACGGCGGCATCCGAATTCAGGCGGGCGATCAGCGCCAGCAAATCGGTTTCTGTAGTAGCGGCCGGCAGGCGATGGTCGAACGTGCGCATGCCGCTTCCGGCGGTCATCTTGATCTTGCTGGACACATAACTTTGGCTCGCCGGATTCTCGCCGACGAGCACCACGGCGAGGCCGGGGACAAGCCCGCGATCGCGGGCGAGGCGATGCACGGTATCTGCAACCCGGCCGCGCAAATCCGCCGCGATCGTCTTGCCGTCGATGACGTGGGCGCCCATGCCGCGCGCGATTTTATACGCCGGCGCTTATGAGCGATAGCGAGGTGTCGCGATCTACGGGTCGATCGCGCAAATCGCTTCGAGCCTGGATGAGAGCGCATCGGCAGGGCCGGCGATCCACAGGCGTTTGAGGCGGGTGGTGGCGCCACCGGCGAGCTGGATGTCGCGCGGCGCAACCCTGAGCATTTTGGCCAAAAACCTGATCAGCGCGGCGTTCGCCTCGCCCTCGTGCGGCGCGGCTCGCACGCGCACTTTCAGTACGCTGCATCCGTCCGCAAGGCCTGCGATACCTTCGACGGCGTCGCGGCCGCCCTTGGGCGTCAACCGAACGTCGAGCACGACGCCATCCGCCGTGCGCGTCCAAGGGTTGAAACCCCGTGTGGAATCAGAACACGTTGGGGTAGATGTAATACTCGATCACCTTCTGAATGAGGATGATAATGAGGATCACGATGACCGGGGAAATGTCGAGGCCGCCAAGATTTGGCAAAGATTCTCGGATTGGCCGCAACACCGGTTCCGTGATCCGGAAGAGAAAATTGGCAATCGCGGCCACTGCCTGATTGCGCGGATTGACCACGTTGAACGCGATCAGCCATGAAAGCACGGCAGCGGCGATGAGCAGCCACACGTAGAGCTGCAGAACGATCAGAATGACATCAAGCAGTGCGCGCATGGGTTTGATCGGGAAAATGGCGACGGCAACGTTTAACCGCTCCGCGGAACGCAAACAAGCATCTCCATGTCAGCTATGGTGAAGCCAGCCGCCATTCTTGACTTGGCCCAGCGCGCGCCTTAAATGCAAAACCCTCGCACGCGCGGCTTTTTTCTAAATGCCGCAGCCAGTGGCGGGGCCGTAGCTCAGTTGGGAGAGCGCCTCGTTCGCAATGAGGAGGTCAGGGGTTCGACCCCCCTCGGCTCCACCAGAGAAACTAAGGACTTAGAAGGCCCCTGCGGGGGCCTTTGCCATCTAGGGCGACAGTTAAGGCGACAGATTGGCAACGGACACATGACGAGAGGGCGTCGCATGCAAGTTGCCTTCGCGAATTGATGCAGTCCAGCGCAGCCCATGACAAAGCCCATCTCCCTTGCGCAACAAATCGCG
>JBEVJT010000264.1:0-11640 GCA_040510075.1 Xanthobacteraceae bacterium
GCGCAGCGCCTCTGCGTCGTATTCGAGCGCGCGCAGCGAGTCCGCGACGTTCTGCAGCGCGCCTATGACCGCGGTTCGATAAAGCCAGGCCGCCTCGTCGTAATTCGCTTCCGCCTGGCGGCGCAGGTGCAGCAATGAAAGTCCGTCGAAGATGGTCTGGGTCACGTTGCCGGACAGCATCCAGGCGGCGTTGATGGGAGATATCAGCCCGGCCAGTATGGTCGACTGATATCCTCCGTTCGCGGTGATCCCGAAGTTCGGAAGCATGTTCGCCGTGGCGACGCCGATCAGCGCGCTTGCCGAATGGAGTTGCTCCTGTGCGGCGCGTACGTCCGGCCGCTGTTCGATCAGTTGCGAAGGGATGCTAACCGGCAGGTCCTGCGGCAGCTGGAGCGATGCCAGCGTAAAAATCTCTTCGGGCTGATCGCTGGGATAGCGTCCGAGCAGCGCGGCGAGAAGATCACGCGTGATCGCGAGCTGCTTGCGCAGCGGCGGTAGTGTGGCGCGCGCCTGCGCCAACGCCGCTTCCTGGGCAGCCACGTCCACGCGATTGGCATAGCCGGCGTCGAGCTGCCGGCGCAGGATGTCGAGGATGCGCGTATTGACCGCAATGAGCCGATTGGTGGCCTCTATCTGTCCGCGCAGGGCGGCCTCAGTGATCGCGGCAACGACCACGTTGGACGTCAGCGTCAGATACGCTGCCTCGACCTGGAAGCGCTGCAGGTCGGACTGCGCCTGCAGCGACTCGACCGTGCGGCGATTAAGCCCCCAGACGTCCGGCAGATACGAAACGGTGACCTGCGCGGTGTAGAGGTCGAACACGCTGGCGCCAGACGCCGGAATGGGCGTCAGGGATGGTGGAGTCTGCTGCCGGGTCGCGTTGAAATTGCCCTGCGCCAGAGGGAAGTATTTGCCCTTCTGTGCGTACACCGCTTCTTTCGCGGCGCGTAGGGCTGACATGGAAGCTTGCAGGTTTGGGTTATTGCGGATTGCCTCCCGCACCAGGCGATCGAGTCCGGGCGAGCGGAAAAGCGCCCACCACTCTTCGGGAATGTCACGCCCGTAGGCGAAATGTTGCGGGCCACTGTCCGGCACGCCGGTCGCGCGTGTGCCCGCCAGCGGCTCGGGCGTGTAGCGGTCGGTTTTCGGTGGACCGGGATGCAGGAAGTCAGGACCCACCGCGATGCAACTCGATAGAAGAGTCGCAATCGCCAGCGAGACGGCCATACGACAAACGCGTATCCGACGACTACTGACCATACACCTACGCCCGGGTACCGCACCGAAATTACGATCATTTCCGGGTGTTGACTGTTACCGACTCGCCACAGACCATGGTTATCGACAACTGCGATTTGTGACAGTAGACCGCACATAACCGGCGGCCCATGTTGGCCTTTTCGCCCATCCGGTTACGATTCGCCTCGATGTCCTCCGAAACGAAACAGAACGCGTTGGTGCTCGCGAGCATCCTGGTCGCGGGGCTGCTCGTTGGGCTTGCAGGTTTTATCAAGCTTTCCGACGAGGCAGACCAGATCGAGCTCGGGACAACCGCGACTACCGCCTATGCCAAGGCGGAGGGAACCGATCCCAGGCGTGCCAGTGCGCCGCTGCCTCCGGACACCGTGGAACTCACCGATGCACAGCTCTCCGCGGTGAAGGTCGAGCCCGTTGGCGAATACGTTTTCCCCATCGAGAAGGAAGCGATCGGCAGCATCGACTTTAATCAGGAAATGTCGGTGCAGGTTTTCACGCCCTATCAAGGGCGCATCGTGGGCCTTTTCGCGAAAGTCGGCGACGAGGTGAAAAAAGGACAGACCCTGTTCACCATCGACAGTCCCGACCTGCTGCAGGCCGAATCGACCCTGATTGCCGCGGCCGGCGTCTTAGAGTTCACGACGCGCAATCTGGCGCGGCTCAAAACACTCTATGCGTCGCGGGCGGTCTCGCAAAAAGAGGTCGAACAGGCGGTATCGGACCAGCAGACCGCGGAAGGCAATGTGCGCGCCGGACGGGACTCCGTGCGGCTGTTTGGCAAAGCCGATGCCGAGATCGATGCGATCATCGCCAAACGCATGGCCGACCCCATCCTGGTGGTGCCGAGCCCGATCTCCGGTCGCGTGACCGCGCGGAATGCCGCACCGGGTCTCTTCATCCAGCCCGGCAATGCGCCCTCTCCGTTCTCGGTGGCCGACATTTCCACCATGTGGATGCTCGCCAATGTACCCGAGGCGGACAGCCCCGCCTTCAAGGTCGGACAGGAAGTGAAGGTCAAGGTATTGGCGTTTCCCGAGCGCGTCTTCGACGGCAAGATCACCACCATTTCGTCGACAGTCGATCCGCTGACGCATCGCGTCTGGGTCCGTTCGGAAGTCTCCGATCCGCAGCACGAATTGCGCGCGGGCATGTTCGCTACTTTTGTCATCCGTACAGGCGACCCGGTGCGCGGCACCGCGGTTCCGGTGAACGCGGTGGTGCGCGAGGGTGACGGCACCATGACCGTGTGGGTCACCGCGGAGCGCCGGCGCTTCACGCGCCGCACGGTGAAGGTGGGGCTGCAGCGCGACGGCTTCCGTCAGATCCTCGAGGGCGTGCAGCAGGGCGACTTGATTGCGACCGACGGCGCGTTGTTCCTGAGCAACGCGCTCGCCAACCGCTGATCACGACCGAGGTCGCCCGTGCTCAAGGGGATCGTAGCCTTTGCCCTCAGCCGGCGGCCGATCGTGTTGTTGGGCCTCGCCGTGTTCATCGGTGCAGGCGTCCTTGCCTTCTCGAAGCTCAACATCGAGGCTTATCCCAATCCCGCGCCGGTCATTCTGGAGATCACAGCACAATCCGCGGGGCAATCCGCCGAGGAGATGGAGCGCTATTACACGATCCCGCTCGAGATCGGGCTTGCCGCGACGCCCGGGGTCGACGTCATCCGTTCTACGTCTTTTTACGGCCTCTCCTTCGTTCGCGTCGTTTTTCAATATGGCGTTGACTACTATTTCGCCCTCCAGCAGACCGCGATCAATCTGCAGCAGAATGTCAATCTGCCGAACAATGTGACGCCCCAGATTCAGGGCACGAGCCTCGTCGGGGAGATCTTCCGCTATGAGGTGGTGGGGCCACCGTATTTCGGATTGACCAATCTCCGCACAGTGCAGGATTGGGTGCTGCAGCGCCGCCTGCTTGCCGTGCCCGGCGTGGTGCAGGTGAATACGTGGGGCGGCACCACGAAGGAGTACGAGGTCGAAGTCGATCTCAACAAGCTCGACGCCTACAGCGTGACGCTTCCGCAGATGATCACCGCGCTCGGCAACTCAAACAACAATGTAGGCGGGCGCACAATCAATATCGGCCAGCAGTCGGTCAATATTCGCGGCGTCGGACTGATGGACAGCGGCGGCGCGGTCGACCTGACGCAAGGCTACAGGGTCGAGGACATCGAGAACGTCCTGCTGTCCCAGTCGAAGGGCGTTCCAGTGCTGATTAAGGACGTAGCCAAGGTCTATGTGGGCAATGTTCCGCGGCTGGGTAAGGCAGGTCGCGACCGGAATGATGACGTGGTGGCGGCGATCGTCATCATGAACCGCACGCTGCACACCAACGACGTGGTGGCCCGAGTGCGGGTGGAAGTGGACAAGATCAACAACGACGGCAGCCTCCCCACCGGGGTGAAGCTCGTTCCGTTCTATGATCGCACCACGCTTGTATCCGTCACCACCAGCACGGTGCTACACAACCTCCTGTTCGGGTGTTTTCTGATCTTCTTCATCCAATGGATGTTTCTTGGCGATCTGCGCAGCGCCATCATCGTCGGTGCAAATATTCCCTTCGCACTGTTTTTCAGCATCATCATTCTGGTCGCGCGCAACGAGGATGCGAACCTGCTCTCCGTCGGTGCCGTGGATTTCGGCATCATCGTCGATGGCGCGGTCATTCTGGTCGAGAACATCTACCGCAATTTCCAGGCGCGCCCGGACGAACGTGCTTCTCTCCTGGATCAGCTTGCGCAGGGCCGATGGGGTGCCGATCCGACCCGTGCGCCTGATGGTTCGGCTCAGCAGGCGTGGACCGATCGGCTTCGACTCATTCTCGTGAGTGCATTGCAGATCGACAGGGCGGTCTTCTTCTCCACCGCAATCATCGTCGCCGCATTCATTCCGCTGTTCACGATGCAGGGCGTCGAGGGGCAGATCTTCGGCCCCATGGCGCGGACCTACGGATATGCGCTTGTCGGCGCGCTGATTGCCACGTTTACGGTCACGCCTTGCCTCGCCTCGGTGCTCCTGCCCGAGCACCTGAGCGAAGTGGAAACGTTGGTTGTACGTGGCCTGCGCTCCGTCTATACGCCCGTGCTGCGCTGGTCTTTGAGCTGGCGCAAGGGGATGGTGGCGATCGGGCTCGTCTTCCTCGCGTTCAGCGGCTTTCTCGGCTGGCGGCTTGGCGGCGAGTTCCTGCCGACCCTGGAGGAGGGCAATCTCTGGATCCGCGCCACCATGCCGCCGACGATCTCGCTCGAAGCCGGCATGCCACTCGTGAACAGGATTCGCGAGATCCTCGGCCGCTATCCTGAAGTGATCACCGTAGTGTCCCAGCACGGCCGGCCGGACAACGGCAGCGATGCGGCCGGGTTTTTCAACGCCGAATTCTTCGTGCCGCTCAAGCCTTTCGATCAGTGGCCCGCCGGCGTGACCAAGGCAAAGCTCATCGAGGACATCCAGCGAGAGTTTGCGAAGGAGTTCACCGGGATAACCTTCAATTTCTCCCAATACATTCAGGACAACGTCGAGGAGGGCATTTCGGGCGTCAAAGGCGCGAACTCGATCAAGATCAGCGGACCCAATCTCGAGGTTCTGGAAGAGCTCGCGGGAAAAGCGATGCACGAGATGCGTGAGGTGAAGGGCGTGACCGACCTCGGCATTTTTCGCGTGCTTGGACAGCCTAATCTCAACGTCAAGATCGATCGCGAGCGCGCGGCGCGCTACGGCCTGAGCGTCAACGACGTGAACACGGTGGTGCAGGCGGCGCTGGGCGGCACGGTGGCGACCACCCTTCTGGAATCGGATCGACAGTTCAACGTGACGGTGCGCCTTGCGCCGGAATACCGCACCAGCCTGGACGCGGTCGGAAGGATCAAGGTCGGCTACCAAACCTCGGAAGGCAACGCCTACATCCCGTTGGCGCAGCTTGCCACCATTACGCTCGACACCGGCGCATCCTACATATTCCGGGAGCGCAATCAGCGTTTCGTGCCCATCAAGTTCAGCGTGCGCGGGCGCGATCTCGCGAGCGCCGTGGCCGAGGGACAAGAGCGCATCCGCAACAACCTGAAGCTTCCCACGGGCTACAAGATCGAGTGGGCGGGCGAGTTCCAGGGGCTGCAGCAGGCAAAGCAGCGGCTCGCGGTCATCGTGCCGGTCACGTTGCTCCTCATTGTCGTGCTGCTCTACACGCTGTTCAATTCTTTGCGCGACAGCCTGATGGCGCTGTTGGGAATACCCTTTGCGGTTTCCGGCGGCATCATCGGCCTCTATGTCTCCGGGCTCGATTTCAGCATCTCGGCGGCAATCGGCTTTGTCTCGTTGTTTGGTGTCTCGGTCATGAGCGGCATCCTCATCATCAGCGGCTACAACCGCGTTGTTGCGACCGGGCTCTCGCGAAGGGAAGCCATGTTCATCGCCGTGGAACAGCAGATGCGCCCGATCCTGATGATGGCGCTCTCGGCATGCCTCGGCCTTCTACCCGCAGCCGTCTCCACCGGCATCGGCAGCCAGGTGCAGCGGCCGCTTGCGACCGTCGTGGTGGGTGGAATGCTGATCGGCCCGATCATGCTGCTCGTGGTGGTGCCGGCGCTGCAATCGCTATTCCTCGGCAGAGCCGATGAGGTGGCGCCAGAGCAGGGTGAAGGAGCGGCTTAAGTGTCTTTGCGGTGCATACCTCTTCCGCTGGTATTCGCCATCTGGATTGGCTTGTTGGGCTGTGCGCAAAGCTTTGCCGAAGAGCATGCTTCCGACGCAGCGAGCCCCGGTGGAGGCGGAAATGCTGCCTCAACCCCGGCGGGTGGCAGCACGAATACTAAAGGCAGCGAATCGGGTGCGAAGGAGCACGCGGCGAAGGAAAAGCCGCTCCCGTCGAAAAGCGCAGAGAAGCCCAAGCAATCTGAGCCCAAACGATCAGAGCCCAAGCAATCAGGCAGCAAGGAGCCCGGGGCGAAGCATATCGCTCCTGGTCCGCCGAGCCCGAATGTCGGCCCGACACTGAGTCATACGCCGCACTTCGTTCCTGCGCGGCCGTTGAGTTCTACCCTCCCGTCGATCCGGACGTCGGGGATTCCACACCTCGGTTCACAGAGTCTCGAGGCTGCGAAGAGTGCTTTCGGTGCTGCCGCAGTTCACGTTTCGCATCGTCCGGCGACTGCCGGCACACCTGCGCCCAATCGCGGCATCGTCAATGGAACGGCAATGGCGCACCGCGGGTCAGGACCGGCAACCATCGGCGGGCCCGCCAAGAACGCCGGCGTGATTAATGGCACGACGATCCGCCCGAGGCCATGAGCGCCCGGCAGGCCTCACCCGTCAAGTTCTCTCTTACGGCGCATCGACGGGGGGCCTATATCATTCGCACGGCCAATCGATTCGGTGCACAGGTAGCGGCACGGAGAGACAACCATGAGCACTGCCGAAGGTGGTTCTTCTCGCGGAGAGTGGCCCTAACCCGGCGCTAGAGCCGCATATCCCCCTAGGGTTGCGAATTACCGGCATATTCCTGCGCTCCGTCTTCGTAGCCGCGCTTCTCGTCGTCACCCTGCGAGTAGCGCTTCCCCAGAGCGAGCAAATCTGGTCCGTTTACGAGACACCGGGTGATCTCATCCGCCTTGTGCTCGGAGTCGCTGCCGCGATCTGGATCATTGCGCATCTTTTCATGCTGCCGAAGGACCCGGAGGCCTATCGCACCTGGGTCTATCTTGGCCTGGTGCTCGCGCCGCTTGCCGTCATTTGCGCCATTGCAGTGTGGTGATGTGCGGGTAACACCTGTCTCAATCCGTCATTCCTGGAGCGAGCGTAGCGAGTGAGCCTCGAAGGATGTCGGCCGAACCGTGGCCGTCCATCCACTGATCTCGGGTTTACCCGAGATCAGATTGTTAAGTGCGCAAGTCGGGCGAGTCCGACTTGCGTTGGCTCGGCGCGTTGCGCCTCAGGATGACGGATAAAAACAACCGCTTCGGCGAGCAAGCTCTAAGGCTCGATCAGCCGTCCATCCGTAGCTTTCATCACCGCTTCCGTTCGCGTGGCTGCGCCCAGTTTGGCCCGCGCATTGTCGATATGAAAGTCGACGGTGCGTTTCGCCAGCCCGAGGATCTGCGCGATTTCGGACGACGTCTTGCCGCGTGCTGCCCAGGTGAGTGCTTCGATTTCCCGCTCGTTGAGCTTGACGCGCTTGGGCCATATCTCCATGCGCGCGACGCCGGCGAGCCGGGCGTTAATGATGGTTTCGAGCACGTCGAAATCGATCGGCTTGGTCACGTAATCATCGGCGCCGAGCTGGCGGCCGCGCAGCTCGTTGTCGCGGTCCGACAGCGCGGTGAGAAACACGAACGGCATGGTGCGAAACCGCGGTGCCAGGGCGACCAGACGCTCCAGCACTTCGAAGCCCGACATCGCCGGCATGCTGATGTCCGAGAGCACGAGGTCCGGCATGTCATTGAGGATGGCAGCAAAGCCTTCCTGGCCATCGCTCGCGAGCGTGACCTCGAAGCCGCGCTCGACGAGCTCTTCCGCAATCAGGGCGGCGGTCTCGCGGTCGTCTTCGATGCACAGGATGCGCCTGCGCCGTTCTGCCATGGCGTGACCTGCCTCTATTCGTATCCCGGATGCAGTGCGGCGCGTCCGCTCCGCTTGCCCACCTTTCCAGATGGCCGAGGCGCGGTGCACTGCTGATCCGGGACCGCGGCAGAGCGATTGTTTCTTGGCGGTTCCTGCAGCGCACCACTAGCGCCGAAGATGCGCTTCGTGCTGCGCTGCGCCCGGGACACGGGGCCCTTTATTATCATTAGACCCGAGGATAGACAAAGCTCATGCGACAGCCGCGTTCCCTGCGCTTTCACCTTGCGCTCGTGTTTCTGTTCTTCTTCCTACTCGTCATCGTGCTGGGGCTGTTCAGCATTTCGCGCTTGTCCAATTTCAACCGTGCGTCGGAGAGCATTGCCGAAGGCTGGCTGCCGAATACGCGCGTGCTTGGCGATCTCAATAATTTCACCTCGGATGTCAGGGCCGTCGAAGGCACGCATCTGCTCACTGCGGACGCGGTCGAGCTTGCTGCGAGCGACAAGGAGATGGAGCAGCTCGACCGCTCCATCGCGCAAGCGCAGCGCAGCTACGAAGAGCTGCGCCACGACGCGACGGACACGGGGCTTTACGAGGAGTTCAAGGAGAAATGGAGCGAGTACCGGCAGATCGTGAACCAGGTGCTCACACTCTCGCGGGGCAACCGCAAGGACGAGGCGGTTGCGCTCTATCTGACCACCTCGCATGTGGCCTACCATGCCGCGAGCGATGCGCTCGGCCAGCTCACCGAGCGCACGGTATCGCAGGCGCAGCGGGCAAGCGGGCGCCTGGCGGCTGCGTACAAGCAGGCGACCTGGCTTATCGCGCTCGCCATCGCCTTCGGCGGCGTGATGGTGACCGGCGCGCTCTTTTACATCAGCCGCTCGGTATCGGCGCCGCTCCTGCATCTTGCCCAATGCATGCATCGGCTTGCGGCAAACGACACCGACATCGAAATTCGCGGCACCACGAGGCGCGACGAGATCGGCGAGATGGCGCGCGCCACGGTGGTGTTCCGGCAAAACGCGATCGCGCTCATTGAAAGCCAACGCCGGCTGATGCAGCAGACCTCGATGCTCGAGGAGAAGCTTGCGCAAGAGCAGCGTCTCGCGCTGCTGCAGCGCAATTTCGTGTCCATGGCCTCGCACGAATTCCGCACGCCCTTGAGCATCATCGACGGCCATGCGCAGCGCCTGATCAAGCTCAAGAACCGCCTGCAGCCCGACGAGATCGAGGATCGCGCCGGGCGGCTGCGCGGGGCGGTACTGCGCCTGACCCATTTGATCGACAACCTGCTCAACTCTTCTCGGCTGATCGACGGTGGCGCGCCGCTCTATTTCAAGGCGGAAGAAATCGATCTCTCCGCGCTGCTGCACGAGGTCTGCCAGCTGCACCGGGAGATCGCGCCGGGCTGTAGCATCGAGGAGCGCTTCGGCGCGTTGCCCATGCGCGGCGATCCTAAGCTCCTGTTTCAGGCCTTCAGCAATCTTCTCGCGAACGCGATCAAATATTCGGCGAGCAGTGCGGTGGTGGAGCTTTCTGCCACGCTCGAGGACGGTCACGTCATCGTGCGCGTCAAGGACCACGGCATCGGCATTCCCGAAAAGGATCTCGCGCAGCTCTTCGAACGCTATTTCCGCGGCAGCAATGTCTCGGGCATCGTCGGCACCGGCGTCGGGCTCTATCTGGTCAAGATGGTGCTCGAGCTCCATGGCGGCGAGATTTCCGTGCGCAGCCTGGAAGGGGAGGGCTCCGAGTTCACCGTCCGCCTGCCGAAGGCCGCGGTGCAAGGCACAGGATGGATCGAGGGTAGCGAAACCCGGGAGACGACGGCGCCGCTCGCCCCGCATAGTTCCACCTAACCAATGCGCGCGAATTCGACCGGCTCCTGGACCACCGCAGGCCGCCCTAAAGGCGAAACGCGGCCCTACCAAGCCGTCTCTTTTCCATCGGTGGGTTCGTTTTTACAATTTTGCCACCCGGTCTCCGTTCTGCACCTCCTATCTGAATTGGGGTTGGGTTCGTTTTTGCAAAATTGGCGTGCAAGTCACGGAGTTTGGTTCGTTTTTCCAACTCATCAGGCCCTTGCCCGCTGAACGAAAAAAACCGGCTTGAACCGGCCGCATCTCAATCTTCACTCCACATCACCCCGGGACGCTCACCATAAGAACATAAAGTGAACATTCTGTCAAGCTAGAGCGCGTTTAGTTCAAGTCGAATCGCGAATTCCCCTTCCGCTGAGCCCAGCGCCAGCTGTTTGTGAAAAACAGACGCGAAAACAGAGATCCCCTCTGCTCACACTGTGAGCTACGGCGGGTTCAAGTCTGCCGAACGCGGAGCGCGAAGGTACTGGGCTGAAGGTGTGGTGTTTTCGTCACACGTTTCGTTTTTTTTGTTTCCGTCACAGTGCAAGACGATTTTTCTGGTGCGTTGTCACGCAATGACAACAACGGGGGCCCGTCATGAACTTCCAAGTGCGGATGAAGTTATTGAAACGAGCGATCTTTTTGATTTCGGTCGCGGGAGTTTGTTTTAGCGTTCTCCCGAGTCGGGCGGATGAGTGCTTAAGCCAGCCAAACAGCACGGCGCCGAAAGGCAGCCATTGGTACTACCGTGTGGACCGCACGAACCAGCGGCAGTGCTGGTACCTTGGGGCGGAGCGGGCGAAGCCGCGCCCGCAACAGCAGCAAAGTGCATCGGCTTCGCCGCCGCCGTCCTCTTTCAAGCCGGCCGAGCGGCCAGCCCCGCAAACAGAAAATTCGTCTCCCCAAACGATACCTGAAGTCGCAGCGATACCGGTGAAAACGACGGTCATCCGAGCGTCCGCCGCAGACGATACAATCCTGCGACCGTCGTTCCTCGAAACTTCCGGGTGGGGCAGGGCGGATGGATCTGCGGATGAATCGTTGATCTCGACCAAACGCACCGACCAGCATTCCGTACCAGTGACGGACGATGCGCAGCCGGGGCGGCCCATTGTTGCCGCAACCGAGGCGACGGCATCCGGGCAGCCATCTGCGTTTTCGAACGCGTTCGTGCATCTGTTCGCGCTTCTGGCCGCTGTGCTGGCAATCGTTGCCGTAATCGGCCGCTACCTTTTCAGGCTCTCGCCTGTCCGCCCCGCCGATCGAGTGAAACCTCGCGCTGAGCGGGCATCGGGCCTTGAGCCCGTCTCATCGAGGCAAACTCGCGCCGCTCCGACTAGTCAACGCAACCGCAGCAAGCCGCGATGCCCGGATCCGTTGCGCAATGAAATCGGCAATGTCGCGGTCGTTGCCGACCTTGAACAAAGCGTGCAGCGGCTTCTGCACGAGTTGCAGCAGCGTCATCTTCGCCTGCATGGACAGGACGTCGAGCGGACGTAAGCGAACTCACGAGGCAGGCTGCGCTCACTGGATAGTATTCGCTTTGATAGAAACGTGAGTGAGGTTTGCCGATCTAAAGACGAGCTCGGATACCCTAACCCTCTCCCCGCTGGGGAGAGGGAGCGCACCGAGTCAACGGCGCGCGACGAGTATGCATGTCGCAACTATCGTGATTCCGAGTACTAGGTCGATTCACATCACGCAGATCATCGGCCCTATCGCGGCGGCCAAAGGGCGGCTTTGCGCCGCACTGTCTTTGCAGCCGTTTGGAGTGCTAAGGTGGGGTCGGACCTGCGGCCGGGGCGGCATGACTATTTGCCTTTGTTTGCTTCTGCGTAGCGTGTGATCCCGTTCTCGGGCCGTCCTCGACTGGTAAGGCGTTCGGTGAGACGAAGCGTGGTAAAGACTCCAGCGATCAAATATCGCGCTTTTCTTTGTTATGACCGGCAGGATCGGGGGTGGAG
>JBEVJT010000265.1:0-19728 GCA_040510075.1 Xanthobacteraceae bacterium
GCCAAGGCTGGAGACGACGTCGTCACCGTCTTCATTCTGCCGCCGACCGCAGCGGACCTCGAGCAGCGCCTCAATGTGCGGGCGCAGGACCCTCCCGAGATCGTGCGCCGGAGAATGCTCGGCGCGAGCAACGAGATCCAGCATTGGACCGAGTACGACTATGTTGTCGTTAATTACGATATCGACCGGTCGGTCGCCGCGATCCGCGCAATACTCACCGCTGAGCGCCTGCACCGCACCCGCCTTACCGGACTCAAGCAATTCGTGCAGAATCTGCTGGCCGAGCTCTAGCGCCGCGCCTCCTTGAGCGCATTGGCTAAGCGGCAGAAATCCGCAACAGCAAGCTCTTCGGCCCGCGCTTTCGGGTCGATGACAAGTCCCACGAGAATGTCCTCGCTGTCGGGGGTGAGCTGGCGCAGCGATGAGCGCAGCATCTTGCGCCTCTGGCCGAACGTTGCGGCCGTCACTTTTTCCAACTGCTCTACATCGCAGGCGGGCTCCGGCGTCGCCCTCGGAACGAGCTCGACCAGGGCAGAATCGACCTTAGGCCTAGGTGTGAAGGCCGCACCCGGCAGCTTGAAAAGGATGCGCGGCTCTGTGCGCCATTGCGACAGCACGGCGAGACGCCCGTAGTCTTTGCCACCAGGCTTGGCCACGATGCGGTCGGCAACCTCGCGCTGGAACATGAGCACGAGCTGATCGTACCAAGGTGGCCAGGGCTCGGCCGTAAGCCAGCCGACAAGCAGCGCCGATGCAATGTTGTAAGGAAGGTTCGCCACCACGCGCGCGCGCGGTTTTTGCAGAAACCGGCGTGCATCAAGATCGAGAGCGTCGCCACATAGGATTTCGACCCGACCAGGGTTTCGCTCCGCGATCTCCTCGAGCGCGCCGATGGCGCGCTCGTCGCGTTCGATCGCGAGCACGCGGCCGGCACCTTGGGCGAGCAGCGCGCGGGTGAGCCCACCCGGTCCCGCTCCGATCTCGATCACCTCGACGCCGGCCAGCGGTCCCGCCGCCCGCGCAATGCGGCCGATCAGGTTGAAATCCAGAAGAAAGTTCTGGCCGAGCGACTTTTTCGCGCGCAGCCCGTGCCGGCGGATCACCTCCCGTAGCGGCGGGAGCTCGTCAATGGCGCTCATGCGCAACGCGCAAGCCGACCTGGCGGATGGTCCTGAAAGCCGCGCTGCAAGCCTGATTGCGGCTATGAGGCTCGTCGGGTCAGCCTTGCCCGACCCGGCAATGTCAAACGCGGTCCCGTGGTCCGGTGAAGTGCGCACGAACGGCAAGCCAAGCGTCACGTTGACGGCGTGATCGAATGCGAGTGTCTTGATCGGGATCAATGCCTGATCGTGATACATGGCGAGGACGACATCGTAGGTAGCGCGCGCTGCGGCATGGAAAAGGGAATCGGCGGGCAATGGTCCACGCGCCTCTATTCCGTCGCGTCTAAGCTGCTGAACCGCCGGGCGCACCACTCTGGCATCTTCCTCGCCGAGCGCACCGTCTTCTCCCGCATGGGGATTGACTCCCGTCACCGCCAGGCGAGGACGGGCGATGCCAAATCGTTGCTGCAGGTCGCGGGTCACGATGCGCCCCGTTTCCACGATGAGCTCCATACTCAGTCTTGCGAGCGCTTCCCGAAGCGGAACATGGATGGTGACCGGAACCACCGCCAGTTCAGGCGACCACAACATCATCGCCGGGCGCGCTGCCACTCCGCAGAATTGCTGTGCAAGCGCTGCGAGATATTCAGTGTGACCAGGCTCGGAAAACCCGGAGCGGTAGAGGACACTCTTCGCGACAGGATTGGTGACGATGGCCCGCGCCGAGCCGGTGCAGACATCGTTCACTCCGCGCCGGATGGCTGCCAGGGCGGCGGGGGCGCTGGAGAGATCGGGCTGACCCGCTTGCGCCGTAGTCGTCATCCCCAGGTCCACGACAGGAAGTGCGTCCTTGAATGCTGCGGACGCCTCGGCCGGCGTGACGGCTGCAGTTGAGACTCGTAACCCCATGCGCTCGATCCGGCGCGCAACAAAAGACGCATCGGCGAGCAGATAGAATGCGGGGAGGTCGAGTTCGGTGCGGCGCAGCCAGGCGGCAAAGGTGATGTCTGGTCCGATGCCGGCTGGTTCGCCTAGGGTCAGCGCCAGTGGCTTCGTCATTCGCCCATTACTTGTATTCGAGCATGGCGCCCCGGCGAACCTCGTTCAGATACTGTTTTGAGCGCTGCTCGTAGCGCTCGGACATTATGTTTTCGCGAGCCTTGCGCTTTCCTGGGGTGTTGTCGACGGTCGATTCCTTCTTGGCGCAGACCGCGAACATCTCGATGCCGAACTTCGTGACCTCCGGCGGAGTCAGCTTTCCGACTTCGATACCGTCGAGCAGCTTGCGCAACTCGGGCGGAATATCGGCCGAGCTGCGTATCACCTGCTCGCGGACGGCGACGTCCTTCAGGGCGCGGACGAAGCCCAACCCCTCGTCGCAGCCTTGAAAGCGCGCCCGCAACCCTTCCGCCTCGCGCCGCCGCCCATCGACGAACCCTTCCGGGGAGCCGGCAGGAACGAGGAACAGAATTGGCCGCAAGTAGTAGTCATATCCGGTTTCCTCGCCCTTCGGCTCCGAGGCTGTAACGATATCCTTTTCCCCGATCTGCAAGCTCGCCTGATACCGTCCGCGCACGAGCTGTGGCCAGATGAGATCGGCTCTGATGCGGTGTTTGAGGGTTGCGACATTGACGCCGGATTTTGCAAGCTCGTGCGTCAATTGGTCCGAGTTCATGCGCATGCGGCCTGCCATGGTGGCAAAGGCGGAATCGACCTCGGCATCGGAGGCTTCCAGTCCCCATTTTTTGCCTTCCCGGATCTTGAGCTTCTCGATGATCAACTCGTCGACGACGTCCTGGCGGGCAGGCGCCTTGTGGGTCGACAGCTGATTGAGTTTTGCCCGCTGCTCGATGTCGAGCGCGGTGATCGGCTCGCCGTTAACGAGGAGCACGACGTGTTGGGCCTGACTCGCATTTGCCAACAAGAAACTCACCGCCACCAGGCCCATGGCTGCGATGACGCCGCGCAATCCAATCCATCGTGCTCGCATCTGTCGCCATCCTGCCATTGTGGCCTTTGCAGTTGACTCTCTCGGCATGTCGGCTTGGGCTGAGCGCATACGCGTTTCTCACCTTCCAGGCAGGCCGGTAGCGCTCTGACCGCTGGTGTTTCCTCCCAAGGTGCGCAAACTGAACTGCATCATCACACTATGATTTACCGACACGCTGCCCGCATAGGCGTAATCAGTAACGTAATTCAGGGCCAAGATGAGGCAGTCATCGATATAGCCGAGGCCGATCTGTGTCTGGCTCATTTTGTGATTTACGAGGTCGTAACGCGCTGCGCCTAACAGCACCCACTCGGGACTGAGCTTGTAGCGGGCAGTACCCAAAATGCCCTCGCGCCAGTTCGGAAAGCCGATCGCAGGTTGTGGCGCGTAGCTGCCATAGAGTATCGACGTCGTCCAACGGCCGAAATTTGCCGTGCTTTCCAGCTCGGCGCGCTGCAGCCCCAAACTCTCGTGGTCGAAACGGAAACGCGACGTGAATGACAGGAGCGAATTTGGCTGATAGGTCGCGCGCGCCACATAATCCGAAACCCTCGTATCCAGCCCGCTGTCGAGGCCGGTATTAGTGGTGCTGGCGAGCGCAAAGGAATTCTGCCCGTAGAGCTGATACGACTGTCCGAACAGCAGATTGATATTGCCTGCCTTGTTAAACTGCATCGTGTACTGCACGCCGACATTGGCGCGCCCGCCGCCTTCCACCCGATCCCAGCCGGAGAATTTGTTGGTCTTGAACAAGTTGGAATCGTCGAAGATTAAGCTTTGTGCATCCTCGTTGGGAAACGCACCGACCTGGGTTTCATTGGGGCGGAAGATCAGCTGTGCAATCGGCTCGATGGTCTGTGTGCCCCAGGACTGCACGGCGATGAGGGGATAGCGATATTCGAGACCCGCCGTGGGCATGACCCGACCGACGTCGGTTTGCCCCACATTGATGTAGTTCGAAACGCCCGGCTGGTCTGACACGTTGACGTTGGCAACATCGGCACGCATGGTGAGGAACGGTGTGAACATCTGCCCCGATGCATCGATGACGGTGCGACGCCAGGTCGTTTCGTTCGAGAATCGGTTGTAGACCCCCGGAACGCCGCGCAGCAGACAATTGGCTGGAGTCTTGGCCGCCGGGTCTGCCGTGCTGGGCAGGCACTGTCCGCCAAGCCGCGCCTGATCAGAAATGGGATCGAAGTTGGCGCTGTCGCGCGAGAGGCTGACGAAGTTGCTGCGCGTGGCGAGCTCACCGGCAAGGACGGGGTATTTGAACGTATAATCGTGGTCCAATACCGGGTGCACCACTGGAATTTGTTTCTGCTCGTCGGAGGGTGAGAATCCGTAAAAATAGAGCGTGCGGATGTCGAAATAGCTGCGGTCTCCACGACCAGCCACATAGACCTGCGAGGTGGCGGCGTCAGGTGTCAACCTCATGAAATTGTTCGCCGCTACCGCTTGCTGCAGCTTGTAATCCTGAAAGTAGGTCTTGTCGGAAAGCCAAGTCCCGTCCCAACCCCAGACCCACTTTTCGGATAGATTGAACTGGCCGGAGGATTCAAGGCTTCCCCGCCAATCGCGGTATCCGGGAGTGGGATATCCGCCGTTCAGAAAAACATTCTTATCGAGTTGAAAGATGCCAGTCGCACGAATGCTGTAGGCGCCATTGAGCAGGCGCTGGCGCCATTCGCCCTGCAGCAGCGGACCCTGCTTGCTGGTGATCAGGGGCGTGAACGTCGCATCGTAATCGGGAGCTATTGCCCAGTAGTAAGGAACGGAAACGCCATAGCCGTAGACCGAGCTGTACGCGTACATCGGAATCAGAAATCCGGTCTTGCGCGTGACCGTGGGATCCGGTGCCGAAAAGTACGGCAGATATGCGATCGGGACGCCGGCCATTTCGATGCGCGCGTCCTCGAAATACATCATCTTCTCGCCCTGGTCATGGATGATGCGCATCGCCTTGACCTGCCATTTTGGCGGCTTTCGCGGATCGTCCTTGCAGGGCTCGCAGGCGGTGTAGACGCCGTTGTGAAAGACCGTGAAATTCTCGCCTGAGCGGTCGGCGCGCGTGGCGGCAAAACGGGTCTGCTCGGGCGCGTCGACGCGCAGCGAATCGACGAAACCGTCGCGGAAATCGTCGCTCAGGTCCATGATTTCGCCGTAAGTGACGGTGCCGTCAGGCTGCGTGAGCCGGACATTTCCCTCCGCGTGCAGGCGCTTGGTTTTCTGATCGTAGATCACCCGGTCGGCTTCGAGGGTGGAGGCGCCGTAATAGAGCTGCACGTTGCCGAGTGCCGAGACACGCTCGTTGGTATAGTCGTAGTTGATCACCTCCGCACGCACCAGCATCTGCTCCTGCCCGCGCACCGGCTGCGCTCGCGGCGCCGGTTTGTCGCGCGGCGGAAAAGCGAGCTGCGCGAATGCGGAATCGAACCGGGCGCTGCCGGTTAGCATCGCAACGGCGGCGAACAGCAAAAGCAGCATGCCGGCGACGCAGCGCGGTGCAGACGAGCGGGTGCGCGCAGCCGCCATCACCCGTCCTCCTGATAGAGGAGCGTCATCACGCCTGAGAGCGCGCCGATCATGGCGGGCAGCGCCGCCGCCGCAAAAGGAGCGAGAATGCCGGCCTTGCTCAAATCGCCCGTGATCTTTGCCAAAACGTAAAGGAAAAAACCCGCCGCGAGTCCCGTCAGCACGATCTTCTGCACGCCGCCCATGCGGAAGAAGCGCAGGCTCACCGCGGCGGCGAGAAACACCATGGCAGCGAGATAAAATGGCTGTGCGAGCAGCTGATAGTATTGCAGGCGATAACCGGAGGCCGTGAGCCCGGCGCGCTCGGCGGCATCGATATAGCTCGGCAAATTCCAGAACGGCACGGTTTCCGGCGTGGCGAAGCTTTCGCCAACCTGGGCCGGCGTAAGCGTTGTACGCAGGCTAACGACATCGCGCTCGCGCGGCGCTTTCCCGCTTTCGTAGCTTCGCGTGTCCTCAAGCCGCCAAAAGCCCGATTCCAGGGTCGCGCTCTTGGCTTCGATCCGGTCGAGAAAACGCCCGGCGTTGTCGTAGCGGAAGACGGTGACGCCGCCGAGCTGAATTCCCTGTTGGCGGCTCGACCTTGCATTGATTACGGCTTGGCCGTCCTCGTTGCGCTGCCGCAGCCAAAATCCGCTTCCCGTGGTGGGCAGTCCCCCTTGCGGGCTGTAGAGATCGGCTTCGAGCCGGCTTGAATGCTCGCGCATCACAGCTGAGAACGGATTGTAAATGGCCGTACCGAGTAGACCTATGCACCAGGCAAGCGCGAGCGCCGGTGCGATGAACTGCCAAGCCGATATGCCGGCTGCCCGCGCCACCACCAGTTCGAGTCGCCGCGACAGATTGAGATAACAGAACATCGCCCCCACGAGGACCGCAAACGGCATTACCCGTTCGGTGATGAAGGGAACGCGCAGGAGCGCGATCTTTGCAATCAGCAGCGCAGAAATGTTCGGCAAGTCCGCAGTGCGGCGCATCTGTTCGAGAAAATCGATCATGGCGGTGAGGAGCATGATTCCGGCGAACACTGCCAAAACCGCCGACAAGAAGCGCAGTCCAAAATAGCGGCCGATTGTGCGGATGAGGATCATGAAGCCAACAATCCGCTGGTGCGCTGGAGCAAACGTTCCGTCATCGTCGCGACGGCCTTGGTGATGAAGGCGGGCGGCTCGATGATGATGCCGCGTACGATGGCGATATAACCCAGCCCAAAAGCTGCAATGAGCGCGATGTAAGGAAGCAGCAACGCCGCCGGCGTGTTTACGCCCGCGATCATTCCCAAAAAGCCGATGCCGCGCAGGACGCCCGCTGCGGTGGCAGCGCCGATCAGGGACATCGTTCGGCTCTGCCGCGTGGTGCGCGGCGAGCCCAGATAGGCGTAGACCACGATCACGAAGGCGAGTGGATAGAGCGGAGCCGTGATGCGGTCATGCAATTCCGCGCGCACTTGGTTCGGCTGCGCCGCAACCAGGGCGCTGTCGGCGCCCGCTGAATCAAAAAGTTCCCAAAGGTACCGTTCGCGCACCGAATACTTGATGTTCGGCATCCCGCCTGAGAGCCAGGAGAGATCGAAGCCATAGCTGTCGAACAGGACGAGAGCAGGATCGCGCTGGCCGATCTCATGTCGCTGTACGCTACCGCTCTCGAGCACGAGAAATATGCCGCGCTGATTTTTTACGATATCGCCTTTCTCCGCGAGGATGGTCATGCGCTCTTTCGGGTTGCGCTGATCGTCGATCAGTATCCCGAGCAGCTGCCCATTCGGCAGCCGTTCGCGTATGTGCAGGGTCAGCCTTTGTTCAAGATTTGTGAAACGGCCGGGCTGGACGACATTGGTGACTAGGTCGGCCCGGACCTGCGTTGCCCAGCCGCGCAATTCCCGCAGCCCCCAGGGGGAAACGTATATGCTGATTGCCGCCACGAGCAGCGAGACCAGCGCTCCAGCGGTGAGGAAGGGCCGCAACAGAACCGCAGGCGGGATGCCGGAGGCACTCATCACGATGAGCTCGGAATCGTTGCCGAGCTTGTTGAGCACATAGGCGACCGCAATCATCAACGCGATCGGCGCAATGATCTGCAGAAGCAGCGGAATGATGAGACTAGTGATCCCGATGAAAACGAATACGCTCTGTCCCTGATTGGTCATCAGGTCGATGTCGCGCAACGCCTGCGTGATCCACATGAGCGCGGTGACGCTCGTGCAAATGACAAGGAACGCGCCCAAGGTGGTGCGGAAAATGTACCGGCCGATGGACCCCATCCGACTACGCGTCCCCGCTCACGCCAAAAATCCCCGGGTGCGCGCCTGTTCCCCTGCGCGCTCCAGTGGCAATCCGGCCCCCTGTTATGCGCTCTTTTGATGCTGCAACATAATGGCCCCGCCAAGGCAAAGCCTTTGACTATGCACAACAAAACGTTAATTCGAGAGCGTTGCCCGATGGCCACGGCCAGCCTCTACCGCGGGTCTTTTCCGCCCCCGCTGACGCGAGTGCCAAACCGGCATCGACGAATGAAATATTGGCCGAACCAGAATCGCGACTTCGACCCCGGAGAATAGGCATTCATGGCCCGCGCGCTGAAGCTTGAATTTGCCGGTTTGCACGCTCCTCCCGCCGATGTTCTTGTCCTGTTCTGTGAGGAAGGGATGAAGCTTGGCGCGTTCCCGCGGCGCCTCGTTGAGCCCCTCGGGTCGCAATTAAGGCGCGCAGCTTCCGCTGAGCGTTTCACGGGGAAAAATGGCTCGGCACTCGAAATGGTCGCGCCCGGCGCGCTTGACCTCTCGCGCTTGATCATCATCGGCGTAGGGAGGGCGCGCGATTTCAAATCCGCCGATTTCGTCAAGCTCGGCGGCATCGCGATGGGACGCATTCCGGGAAACGCGAGTGCTGCCACTCTCGTTGCGGATCTGCCAGGCAAGCCTCTGCAGCCGGAAACCGTCGCCGATCTCGCACTCGGCATGCAACTGCGCGCATATACGTTCGATCGATACAAGACCAAGCGCGCGGAAGAGGACCCGCCGCCTCCCGATCAGATCACCATAGCAAGCGCGAATGCCGGAGCGGTCCGAAAAGCATGGACTGCCCGCGCCGCTGTGGCGGGCGGAGTTTATCTGGCGCGCGATCTGGTGAACGAGCCCGCAAATGTCCTCGATCCGGCAGAATTTGCGGCGCGGATAGGCGATCTGAAAAAGCTTGGGGTTGCCATCGAAGTGCTTGAGCCTGCGCAGCTGAAAAAGCTCGGGATGAACGCCTTGCTCGGGGTTGCGCAAGGTTCGGCGCATTCAGCTCGTGTCGCCATAATGAAATGGAGCGGCGGCAGGCGCGGCGCCGAACCCGTTGCGCTCATCGGCAAAGGCGTGTGCTTCGATAGCGGCGGCATCTCCATCAAGCCTGCCTCCGGCATGGAGGATATGAAGGGGGACATGGCCGGGGCTGCGTGCGTGGCCGGGCTTTTTCACACGCTTGCTGCACGCAGGGCAAAGGTCAATGCGGTCGGCGTCGTGGGCCTGGTGGAGAACATGCCAGGCGGCACGGCGCAACGGCCCGGCGACATCGTTACCAGCATGTCGGGCCAGACCATCGAAATAATAAACACCGATGCGGAAGGCCGGCTCATCCTTGCCGATCTGCTGCATTATGTAAACAAGCGCTTCAACCCCAAATGCATGATCGATCTCGCTACTCTCACGGGCGCGGTCATAGTGGCGCTCGGCCACGAATATGCGGGCTTGTTTGCGAATGACGACCGCCTCGCGGACCGGCTGGCGCGCGTAGGACGGGAAACCGGAGAGCGTGTTTGGCGCATGCCGCTCGGGCCCGAATTCGACAAGTTGCTGGAATCGAAATTTGCCGACATGAAGAATACCGGAGGCCGGCACGGAGGAGCGATTACGGCCGCGCAGATGCTGCAACGCTTTGTCGACAAGACGCCTTGGGCGCATCTCGATATTGCGGGCACCGGAATGGGCTCGCCGCAGAGCGATATAAACAAAAGCTGGGGCTCTGGGTTCGGCGTGCGACTGTTGAACGCTTTCCTGGCGCAGTATTACGAGAAATGACCGAGATTCTCTTCTACCGCCTGTCGGGCCAAAACCTCGATCGCACGCTTCCAGCGCTGTTAGAAAAATCGCTCGAGCGCGGCTGGCGCGCGGTCGTGCAGGCCGCATCGGAAGAGCGCGTCGAAGCGCTTGATGCGCATCTTTGGACGTTTCGGGAGGAAAGCTTTCTTCCGCACGGCACCTGGCGCGAGCCGGCGGCAACTGAACAGCCCATTCTCCTGACGGTGCAGGATGATAATCCGAATCAGGCGGATGTGCGCTTTCTGATCGAAGGCGCGTCGCTGCCGAAAAATCTCGCTGCCTATCGACGGGTGATCGTCCTATTCGACGGGGAGGATGCCGACGCGCTAAAGGATGCCCGCATGCATTGGGATGCGTGCAAGGCCCTGGGGCTCGACGTGACTTGCTGGGAGGCGGATACAAGGGGCCGCTGGCAGCGTATGGACCACATTGGTGCACAGGGGCCTGACCTGCAAGCGTGACGACAGCACAAGGCCTAAGTCTTGCCTGTTTGCTGACATCCAATGAGCGGACGCTGGCCGCTCAAGTAAATTGTTGATCATACGGCGGTTTCGGCGCAAAATCGGGTGTGAATGACTATGCGGACGACGGAGCAGGCGGTCTGACCCATGGCGCGCTTCAAAGCGAGCCTCCTTGTCGGAATTGTTCTGGCGGTTTCGCTGGGCGCCTGCTCGGCGGATCTCAGCCTGAACAATGTGACATTTAAGCCGGAGACCGCCCTCAAGCAGCCCGGCTGGAACGTGTTTTCCGGCAAGAAGGATGCCGCAGCTGATCTGCTCAACGCGGACGGCCAATGCAGCGCCGCCGCATCGGAGCAAGCAGGAGCGGGCACAGGCGGCATTGCACTGCATATGACTGAATGCGAAGTGGTGAGGCGGGCAGGGCCGGTTGAGAAGTTCGAGTTTGGGCAAGACACCCGAGCCGAGCGCTCGCTCGTGCTCACCTACCTGCAGGGTCCGGCGCCAGGCATCTACCGATTTTCCGGTGGACGTCTCGTGGCGATCGAGGGGGCGCCGACCCCTGCGCCTGAGGCGCCGCAAAAACGCGGGGCCACAAAGAAGCCGGCGGGCAGCTGAGGGACCGCTGACGGCGGTCCGCGCCGTTTCGCTCAAGACTTTCCGGATAAAAAGGGAGAAGGACGCATGTGCGTTCCGGGATGCCAGGAAGCAGTGCGAGCGGCGCTGACGCGTCGTGGGTTTTTCAATGCCGCCGTCGGTGCTGGCGTGGCTGTTACCGTCGCGCATTCGCGGCCGGCTCAGGCCGATGTCCCGAGGCGTTTCAGCCACGTCGTGGACCTTACCCATACGATGTCTGCCGAATTTCCCACCTTCTTCGGAGAGCCTGGAATTCAGATGGAGAAAAAATTCGATTTCAAGAAAGACGGATTCAATCTGTATTGGTGGCATCTTCTCGAGCATGCCGGCACGCATGTCGATGCACCGATCCATTTCTCCGAAAACGGCAGCACATCCGAACGCCTTCCGACCGATGCGCTTGTGGTGCCACTGGCGGTCGTCGATGTGGAAGAGAAGGCAAAGCGGGATGCTGATTATCTTGTAACGCGGGACGATCTTGCCGACTGGGAGCACAGCTACGGAAAGCTGCCGGAGAATTGTTGCGTAGCCATGCGTTCCGGCTGGGCCTCACATGTGAGCGACGCGGCGAAATTCACCGGCAAGGACAATTCCGGGATGCTTCATTTTCCTGGCTTTGGTGCCGACGCAGCCGAGTGGCTCATGAAGGAACGCAAAGTGGTAGGGCTTGCGGTCGATACGCTTTCGCTCGACCACGGGCCGTCAAAAGATTTCAAAGTGCACTACGCCTGGCTGCCGTCCGAGCGATGGGGCCTGGAGAATGTCGCCAATCTGGACAAGGTCCCCGCCGCCGGTGCCACGCTGGTGGTTGGATTGGCGAAAGTGAGAGGAGCAACGGGAGGCGCCGCCAGGGTGCTGGCCCTGGTGTAATGGCTTTTACCGCACGACTAGCTTGACCGCAGAAGCGAGCTTATCCCCTTACGTTTCCGACCCGATGACGCAAACGGCAGTATCTGCATGGCCCTCGAGCGAACCTTTTCCATAATCAAGCCCGACGCTGCCGCGCGCAACCTGACCGGCGCGATCAATGCAATGATCGAACAGGTAGGTTTGCGCATCATTGCGCAAAAACGCGTGCATATCAGCCGTGAGCAGGCAGAAACCTTTTATGCAGTCCACCGCGCGAGACCATTCTTTCCTGAACTGGTCCAGTTCATGACGTCGGGACCGGTCGTGGTGCAGGTGCTCGAGGGAGAAAACGCCATTGCGAGATACCGCGAGCTGATGGGCGCCACCGATCCGGCAAAAGCCGCTCCCGGAACGATCCGGAAAGTGCATGCCAAATCCATTACCCAGAACTCGGTGCATGGCTCGGATTCTCCGGAAACGGCGGCAACAGAAATTGCCCAATTTTTCTCGGGTAACGAGATCGTGGGTTGATGAACTGCGCGCCTTGATCCGGCTCGACTTGCCAGTGTGACGGATCAGAAGTCCGCATCATTGGGGCCGCTGGGTGTTTTGGAACGCTGGCAAGACTATCCGGTTTGCCTGTAGATTGCTTCGCAGCGCCGTCGCGGCGCGCAGCACACGTGCGCAGGCCGCCTAGTCCCGCCGAAAAGGCCATCCTCTGGGATCACTCGCTTAAATGAACGATCCGGCCAACTGGTTGAGCGCGATCGCGAGCGGTTGGAGCGAAATAGCCCACGCCGCTTTCTGGGTGGCGCTGCTTCAGATCATGTGGATCAACATCCTGCTTTCCGGCGACAATGCGGTAGTGATCGCGATGGCCTGCCGCGGCCTGCCGCCACGCCAGCGATTGTGGGGAATGGTACTCGGTGCCGGGGTGGCTGTCCTGCTCCGAATCGTATTCACCGGAATCGTCGCATCCCTGATGTTGCTTCCATACCTGAAGCTCGTCGGCGGGGTGGCGCTGTTTTACATCGCGGCCAAGCTGCTGGTGCCCGAAGATGCAGACGACAGCGAAGTGGAGGCAGTGGAGCACTTGTGGCGGGCTGTGCGCATTGTTGCTGTCGCCGACATTATCATGAGCCTGGACAATGTGATTGCCATCGCCGCGGCAGCGAAGGGCAATATGGCGCTCCTTGTGATTGGGCTTGCAATTAGCATTCCGATGATTGTCGCCGGGGCGGCGCTGATAATGACCTTGCTCGATAAATACCCGATCCTGGTGTGGGCCGGCGCCGCGCTGTTGGGCTGGATTGTCGGAGACGTGATGGCCACCGATCCGGCCGTTGCGGGCTATATCGAGCCGCGCCTCGGTGCTGAGGGTTTCCACTATGTCGTTCTGTTTGCGAAGCTCGCAGGCGCGGTTCTCGTTCTTCTCGTGGGAGGATGGTGGCGCCGTTCCAAGCTGGAGGCGCAATCAGAAAACATTTCAGCGGCAGAATAACAGGATGAATCAGATCGTCTCTGTCCCGTGCATGCCCGCGCAAATCGGTTACTCGGCTTGTCCGCACGATTGCCCCTCCACGTGTGCACTCGAGGTTGAGCTCCTGGACGAGCGAACCATCGGTCGGGTGCGAGGCGCGGAGGACAACGCGTACACGGCGGGTGTGATCTGCGCGAAGGTCGCCCGTTATGCCGAACGCGTGCACCATCCCGACCGGCTGCGGCAGCCGCTGCGCCGCAAGGGCGAAAAAGGTGGCGGAGCTTTCGAGCCGATCGCCTGGGATGACGCGCTCGATATCGTCGCCGAGCGGTTCTTGCGCATCGAGCGGCAGCTCGGTCCGCAAGGCGTTTGGCCATACTATTATGCGGGCACGATGGGACTTGTCATGCGCGACGGCATCAATCGTCTGCGCAATGCAAAACGGTATTCGGGTTTTCACGAGACGATCTGCTCAAATCCGGCGTGGAGCGGTTTTCTCGCCGGAACCGGTAAGGTGGCCGGTCCCGATCCTCGTGAGATGGGGAGATCCGATCTCATCGTGATCTGGGGCACCAATGCCGTCAACACGCAGGTCAACGTGATGACGCACGCGGTGCGCGCGCGCAAGGAGCGCGGCGCCCATATCGCGGCAGTCGACGTTTACATGAATGGGACCATGGAGCAGGCCGACCTGCCGGTCCTTATCCGTCCGGGCACGGATGGCGCATTGGCCTGCGCGGTGATGCACTGCCTGTTTCGCGACGGCAAGGCGGATTGGAACTACCTTGAGCGTTACACGGACGTGCCGCGCGAGCTCGAGGATCACCTGCAAAGCCGCTCGCCTGCCTGGGCGGAAAAAATCACCGGCTGTCCGGTAGCCACCATTGAGGCGTTCGCGCGTCTGATAGGAGAGCGCAAGCGCGCGTATTTTCGCCTGGGCTATGGCTTTTCGCGCTCACGCAATGGCGCCGCCAACATGCATGCGGCGAGCTGCATCGCGGCCGTTACCGGGGCGTGGCTCCACGAAGGCGGCGGTGCATTCCACAACAATCGCGCGATCTATCATTGGAACAAGACCATGATCGAGGGGCTTGATGCGCGAGACCCTTCGATCCGGATGCTCGATCAATCGCGTATCGGGGCCGTGCTATGCGGGGATGCCGATGCGCTCAAAGGTGGCGCTCCGGTCGCCGCGCTCCTCATTCAAAACACCAATCCGATCTGCGTCGCGCCCGATCAGGAGCGCGTCAAGCGCGGCTTTGCGCGCGAGGATCTGTTCGTCTGTGTGCACGAGCAGTTCCTGACCGAGACCGCGCGCATGGCCGACGTGGTCTTGCCCGCTACCACCTTCCTCGAACATGACGACATCTATCAGGGCGGCGGCCATCAATACATCCAGCTCGGGCCGAAGCTCATCGAGCCGCCGGGCGAATGCCGCTCGAACCACGAGGTGATTTGCGGGCTCGCGCAGCGAGTAGGTGCCGAACACCCGGGTTTTGCCATGACGGCACGCGAGTTAATCGCCTGGACATTGCGGAATTCCGGCTGGGGCACCCTCGACGAACTCGAGCGTAACCGCTGGATCGATTGTCAGCCCGATTTCGCCACCGCTCACTACGTGAACGGCTTCGCCTGGTCGGATGGAAAATTCCGTTTCAAAGCCGACTGGAGCAATGTGCGTATCGGATTCTGGCCGCAGGCTGGCCCGTTCCGCGACATGCCGCAGCTGCCGGATCATTGGCAGGCGATCGAGGACTCCACCGAACAATATCCGTTCCGGCTGGCGACCTCGCCTGCGCGAAATTTCCTCAACACCTCTTTCACCGAGACCGCGAGCTCCCGTCAAAAGGAGGGCCGCCCCACGGTCCTGATACATCCCGACGATGCAGCCGCCTTGTCGATCAGCGATGGCGGAGCGGTAGTGCTGGGGAATTCCAGAGGCGAGGTCCGCCTGCACGCGCAATTGTTCGATGGGCTGCGCCGCGGAGTCTTGATTGCGGAGTCGGTGTGGCCAAATGCAGCCTATGAGGACAGGCGCGGCATCAACACGCTGACCGGCGATCATGCGATCGCGCCGGTCGGCGGGGCCGCCTTTCACGACAATAGAGTATGGATCAAACGCGCCGAGAGTGTGCGAAGGTAGCGAAGAGCGACAGTCGCAAACGCACTCAAATGGCGCTTCGTTTTAATCCAATACACACAAGCCGTTATTTCGAAAACCGGTACCTACTTTTCGGGATCATGCTCTGGGCGCGATCAGGATGGCTTCGTCCGGCTCGGCTCCAATAATCACAGATCGGCCGGCGACCAGCTTTACTCGGTCCAACGCAACAAGCGCGAGCGCCAGCGGATAAATGCGGTGCTCGATCCCGAGCACGCGCTCGGCAAGGGTTTCGGTATTATCGTCCTCACGCACGGCGAGGGCGCCTTGCGCAACGATTGGCCCGCTATCCATCTCCTCTGCCACGAAGTGGACGGTGGCGCCGTGGATTTTCACCCCGGCGGCAAGCGCGCGCGCATGTGTGTCCAGGCCCTTGAATGCGGGAAGCAACGAGGGATGAATGTTGAGCATGCGTCCGCTCCACTGTCCCACGAAGGAGGGCGTGAGCAGGCGCATGAATCCGGCGAGGCAGACGAGGTCGATGCGATGCTGTTCGAGCAGCGTTTGCAGGGCCGCTTCGAAACCGCGCCGGTCCGCCCCATAGCTCGTATGATCAATCACATGGGTGGCTTGTCCGTTCTGCTGGGCTCGCAATAGCCCTGCCGCATGCGGACGGTTTGAAAGCACAAGCGCGATTTCAGCTGGGTAGGAAGATTGCCCCGCGGCCTCCGTCAAGGCCATCAGATTGGATCCGCGGCCGGAGATCAGGACCGCGACGCGCCGCTTTGGCATCCCTTCACCTGGTGGTTCATTTCACGCCTGAGAGAACCTGCCGCTGTGCAATGGTCGGATCGCGGCTATACCTATACCGAGCGGCGGCGGGCGGGGAAGTTTGAATGCCGCGGCTGGCGCCGAAGCGAGTCGCAGTTGAGCATTCCCAATCTTATCACTCTGGGCCGAATTCTACTGGTTCCCGTCGTGGTCTGGGCGATCACTGCCGGAGAAATGCGCTTCGCATTTGCGCTCTTCGTGGCGGCGGGCCTGACCGACGCAGTGGACGGGTTTTTGGCCAAGCGCTTCGGCATGAGCACGGAACTCGGCGCCTACCTCGATCCGCTGGCCGACAAGGCGATGATGGTGTCCGTCTATATTGCCCTGGGCATCAGCGACGCCATTCCCGCCTGGCTGGTGATCCTCGTCGTTTCGCGCGACATCATGATTGTGGGAGCGATCATTTTGTCCTGGGTGATGGATAAACCTGTGCCTCTGAAACCTCTACTCGTTTCCAAGCTTAACACGGTTGCGCAAATTTTGCTCGCCTGTGTCGTCCTTGGTGCGCTCGCATTTCGAATCAATGCCGAGATTGCCGTCGTCGTGCTCATCGCATTAGTTGCATCCCTCACGCTGCTTTCGGTCAGCTTCTACGTAGCCGAATGGGTGCGCCATATGAATGCTGCCAGCCCATAAACCCAGCGGTTTCGCGCAAAGACGGAGTTCGCCGCTCATGAGATATGGACGCCATCTCGCCTTCTGGATCGTCACCTTTCTCGTGCTCTTTGCTCTCATCTGGCTGCTGCGCGCCATCCTGCTGCCTTTCGTCGCCGGCCTCGCGCTGGCTTATGTGCAGGCGCCGCTTGCCGATCACTTGGAGCGGCTCGGTGTCAACCGCACGATCGCCGCGCTCCTTATCGTCGCAGTGGTGGTGCTGGTTTTGCTGGCCCTTGCCCTTGTTGTTATCCCCGTCTTGATACAGCAAGGACTGGCATTGCTGTCCAGCGTTCCCGGTTACGTCGAGCGCATCCGCGCACTGATTTCGCAATCCGAACTTCCCTGGTTGAACGAGCTCATCGGAGACGGGGCGTCGCCCAAGACATTGAGCGAGCTTGTGCGTGGCGCAGCAGGCTGGCTCGCGGCCTTTGCCGCCTCGCTCTGGGCAGGCGGAAAAGCGCTGGCGTCCTTTGCTTCCGTTCTCATCGTTATGCCGGTCGTGACGTTTTACTTGATCACCGACTGGCACCGGATGCTTTCGATCGCGGACAGCTGGGTGCCGCCGCGGTATCGTGAGACCGTGCGTACCCTTGTCGGCGAAATTGATCAGGTGGTCTCGGGCTTCCTGCGCGGCCAGCTTGGCGTCTGCTTTTTTCTCGGCCTCTATTACGCGATTGCACTCACGCTGGTCGGGCTCAATTTCGGCTTGCTCATTGGATTTGGCGCGGGCCTGCTCACATTCGTACCGTATATCGGCTCGCTTACCGGCCTCCTGGTCGGCACCAGCGTGGCCATCGCGCAGTTCTGGCCCGACTGGAAATGGGTGATTACGGTCATCGCGATCTTTCTCATCGGGCAGTTCGTGGAAGGAAACATCATTGCTCCGAAATTCGTCGGAGAGCGTGTGGGCCTGCATCCAGTGTGGGTGATATTTGCGATGTTTGCATTCGGCTATCTGTTTGGCTTCGTCGGCCTTCTGGTGGCCGTTCCTTTGGCCGCGGCCATGGCAGTGCTCTTTCGTTTTGGCCTTCGGCGATATCTCGCAAGTCCGATTTATTCGGGCGAGAAGCCGATTGCATGAAAACGCATCCGCGGCAGCTGGCCCTCGCGCTCACTCATCCCGAACGTTTCACGCGCGAGGATTTTTTGCCCGGCACCTCGAATGCCGCTTCGTTGCGGTTGATCGAGGCGTGGCCGGACTGGCCGTGCCGCATACTGCTCGTCCGCGGCCCTGAGGGCTCGGGCAAATCCCACCTCGCGTCCATCTGGGCGGACGCGTCCGGAGCCCGGTTGGTCGCGGCGCACGCGCTGCGGGAGGGCAGGGTTCCTGCAACCCTGGGTACCGGCGCGGTGGTCGTCGAAGATATGGCGCCCGGACGCTTCGATGAACGGGCGCTTCTGCATCTGTTGAATTTGGCGCGTGAAACAGGGTGTTTCGCTTTGTTTACGGCCCGATCCGCACCCTCTGGATGGACACTCGCGATCGCCGACCTGGCTTCCCGGCTCCGGGCGCTGCCGAGCGTCGCCGTCAAAGCGCCCGACGACCATTTGCTGCGCGCCTTGCTTGTGAAGCTATTCACCGACCGCCAAATCGCCGTGGACGAACCGCTGATCGGCTATCTGGTGAGCAGGATCGAGCGCTCGTTCGCGGCGGCGCGCAATGTCGTGAGACAGCTTGATACCGAGGCCCTCCGCCGCAAACGTCCGTTAACCAAGACTTTGGCCGCTGAAATTTTGCGCTCGCCTTGACGGGCGGGGCTGCCCGCGCATTATCTTCTGCGGCGTAGTATGGCCATCAAATAACGGGACCAGTTATGGCGGACCGCGGCCAAGTTATTGCGCGCAAAGAAGAAAGTCCCCGCGAGCCGGTTGCCGCCGCGGCTCCAGTGCCGCCCGCGCCAGTGGAGCTTTCCGCAAGTCCCGAGCGCTTCATCAATCGCGAGTTGTCGTGGCTGCATTTCAATCGCCGCGTGCTGGAAGAGGCCAGCAATCATTCGCATCCATTGCTGGAACGGGTGCGCTTTCTGTCCATTTCGGCAAACAACCTCGACGAGTTCTTCATGGTCCGCGTCGCCGGGCTCAAAGGACAGTTACGCGCAGGGGTTCCTGTCAAAAGTCCAGATGGCCTCAGTCCGGCAGAACAGCTCGCACGCATTGGCGAAAACGTCGCGGTACTCGCCAGTGAGCAACAAAAGCGCTGGCGCGAACTTCGCAAGCTGCTCGCCGAGAACGGCATCGTATTGGTCGATGGACCGGAGGTGACGAAAAAGGAAAGGACCTGGCTCGAAGACCATTTCATGCGTCAGATCTTTCCTCTCCTCACGCCGCTCGCCATCGACCCCGCGCATCCTTTCCCATTCATTCCCAATCTCGGCTTCACCATCGCACTGCAGCTCACCCGCGTGAGCGATCGCAAGGCCATGGACGCTTTGATCCGTATTCCGAGCAAGACCGATCGCTTCATCCGCTTGCCGCCGGGCGAGGATGCTTCCGTTGCGCGCGTCATCACGCTCGAACAGGCGACATGCCTCTTCATCGGCCGCTTGTTTCCCGGCTACACCGTGCGCGGCCAGGGTGCATTCCGCGTCATCCGCGATTCCGAGATCGAGATCGAAGAGGAAGCCGAAGATCTGGTCCGCGAGTTCGAGACCGTTCTCAAGCGTCGCCGGCGCGGATCGGTCATTCGCCTGGAGCTGGACGCGGCGATGCCACCGGAGCTGCGCCTATTCGTGCAGCGGGCGCTCGCCTGCGCCGACGACGAAGTCTTTCTGGTAGACGGCGTCCTGGCGCTGAACGAGCTGTCGCAGCTCACCAGCCTCGATCGACCCGACCTCGAATTCGTGCCCTACAACCCGCGCCATCCCGAGCGCGTCCGCGAGCACGCCGGCGACTGCTTTGCCGCCATCCGCGAGAAGGATCTCATCATCCACCATCCTTACGAGTCCTTCGACGTGGTGGTGCAATTCCTGCAGCAGGCGGCGCGCGATCCGGACGTGGTTGCGATCAAACA
>JBEVJT010000266.1:0-32247 GCA_040510075.1 Xanthobacteraceae bacterium
ACGGGTTGCAAAATTTGGGGATGACAACGCAAACGCCCGCCCGACGTGGCGGTTTTATGCCCTAGGCAACCACTCATGCGATTGAGCGTGCTCGTTGGTGTCTGTTCGCGGTAGCCCAGAATTGTTCCAAGCCCTCCGCAAAAATCAACATTGTCTCGACTTGCTGCGATGCAGCGAAGTCTCCTTCGGGTCATCAGCTCCCTTTAGGAGCCAGCGCCGAGTTGGTCCGGTATGCCCCCAATCAGCGGACTTAAGACGGAATCGTACTACTCGATCACCTCGTCAGCACGTTGCTGGAAAAACAAAGGCACCTCGATGCCAAGCGCCTTCGCGGTCTTAACCGGCATCCCAATAGACTACGTCTGACCTCGGCGTTGGAGCGCATCGATGGCGCTCTTAGTCAACTTTATGCTTGGCATCGAAGGAAGCACCCGTAATTGAGAGTGCTACCTTGGCCTCACATAGGTAGCACCACAAATGAAACGACAGGTGCCAACGTGATACTACGTCTGCGATTGCGCAAGAGAAATCAGTGCGTTATGAACCACCGGCAATCAACTTCCATCATAAGGAAACGTTACCCCGATAACCGATGGGGAGAGGGAGCACACCGAGTGCTCCGCGCGTTTAACCCAAACCAACTGCAGTAACGATGCGGTATTCGGCTCTCGCGCTCGCGTGGAATGCGGCCACCGGCAACCGCTCCTGGAAGCCGCTGTGGCGCGATCCCGATCCGCGCGAGTCCTACGACGTGCTCATCATCGGCGGGGGCGCGCACGGCCTTGCCACTGCGTATTACCTCGCCAGGGAGCACGGCCTGCGCAACGTCGCCGTGCTGGAGAAGAACTGGATCGGCTCCGGCAATGCCGGGCGCAACACCACCATCATCCGCTCCAACTACCTCCTCGATGGCAACATCCCCTTTTACGAGTTCTCGCTGAAGCTGTGGGAGAAGCAGGAGCAAGAGCTCAACTACAACACGATGGTGAGCCAGCGCGGCGTGCTCAACGTCTATCATTCCGACGTGCAGCGCGATGTCTTCGCGCGCCGCGGCAATGCCATGCGGCTGCATGGCGTCGACGCGCAACTGCTCGATCGCGAGGAAGTCCGCGCGCTCCTGCCCTATGTCGATTTCGACGACGCACGCTTTCCGGTGCACGGGGCTCTCCTGCAGAAACGCGGCGGCACCGTGCGCCACGACGCGGTGGTGTGGGGCTATGCGCGCGGGGCCGACCGGCTTGGCGTCGACATCGTGCAGAATTGCGAGGTCACGGGCATCCGCATGGCGCACGGCCGCGTCATGGGCGTGGAGACCACACGGGGCGCCATTCGTGCCGAAAAGGTCGCGCTGTCGGTTGCGGGGTCGAGCTCGCGCCTTGCTGCCATGGCCGGGATGCGATTGCCTATCGAAAGCCATGTGCTGCAGGCCTTCGTGTCGGAGGGCATCAAACCGCTCGTCGATAACGTGATCACCTTCGGCGCCGGTCATTTCTATATCAGTCAGTCCGACAAAGGCGGTCTCGTCTTTGGCGGCGATATCGACGGCTATAATTCGTACGCTCAGCGCGGCAATCTCGCCGCCCTTGAAGACGTGTGCGAGGGCGGCATGGCGCTCATGCCCATGCTCGGCCGGCTGCGCATTGTCCGTTCCTGGGGCGGCGTGGTCGACATGTCCATGGACGGCTCGCCCACCATCGATCGCACGCCCGTCGGCGGCCTCTATCTGAACGCGGGGTGGTGCTACGGCGGCTTCAAGGCGACCCCCGCCGCGGGATGGTGTTTTGCGCATCTGATTGCGCGCGATGCGCCGCATCAGCTTGCAGCCGCTTACCGGCTCGATCGCTTCGCCAGCGGCCGCCTCGTTGATGAGCGCGGCGCCGGCGCGCAGCCCAACCTGCACTGAACGCAGATGCGCATTGCCTGTCCCCATTGCGGCGCGCGCGACATGCGCGAATTCACTTATCTGGGCGATGCGACGGTTGCGCGTCCAGATCCTTCAGCTCCCGGCGCGCTCGACCGCTTCACTGACTACGTTTATTTCCGCGACAATCCCGCGGGTGCGCACCGCGAGTTCTGGTATCACGCCTTCGGCTGCCAGGCCTGGCTCGTCGTGACGCGCGACACGCGCACCCACGACATCCTCTCGGTCGAAAGCCGCGCCGCCAAATGAGAGATGAGTCGACGAGGCCGTTGGGGCAGCCGGGGCGCCTGGCGCAGGGGGGCGAGATCGCTCGCTCGCGTCCTTTGCGCGGGCGCTTCGACGGGCGGGCGATCGAAGGCTTTGCGGGAGATACGCTCGCCTCGGCGCTCCTTGCGAACGGCTTGCGGCTCGTTGCGCGCAGCTTCAAATATCACCGGCCGCGCGGCATTCTCACGGCAGGTTCGGAAGAGCCGAATGCCCTCGTCGAGCTGCGCGCCGGCAGCCGGCGCGAGCCGAACAGTAAAGCAACCGTCACCGAGTTCTACGACGGGCTCGAAGCGCGCAGCCAGAACCATTGGCCCTCGCTGCGTTTCGATCTGTTGGCCGCCAATGCGTGGCTGAGTCCGATGCTGGGCGCGGGCTTCTATTACAAGACCTTCATGTGGCCGCCGAGTTTCTGGGAGCGCGTATACGAGCCGCTCATCCGGCGCGCCGCGGGACTGGGCCGCGCCGCGGGCGCGAGCGATCCCGATGCTTACGAGCACGCGAACGCGTTCTGCGACGTTCTCGTCATCGGTTCGGGCCCGAGCGGCCTTGCCGCCGCGCTCGCCGCCGCACGCGCCGGCGCGCGTGTCATCGTGTGCGAGGAAGACTTTCGGCTCGGCGGCCGGCTGCTCGCCGATGCGCGCGAGATCAATGGCATGCCGGGCGAGCTTTGGACGGCGCGCGCGATCGAGGAGCTTCGTGCGCTTCCGGAAGTGCACCTCTTTCCGCGCACGACGGTGTTCGGCGTTTATGACGGCGGCACCTATGGTGCGCTCGAGCGCCTTTGCGATCACATGCCGGTGCCGACGCCGCACGAACCGCGGCAACGTCTCTGGCGCATTGTTGCGAAACACGCCGTGCTGGCCGCCGGCGCGATCGAGCGGCCCATGGTGTTCGCCGGCAACGATCGTCCCGGGGTCATGCTCGCTTCCGCGCTGCGCACCTATGCCAAACGCTTTGCAGTGGTTTGCGGCCGCCGCGTTGCGCTGTTCGTGAACAATGATGACGGCTGGCGCACCGCCGCCGATCTCGCGCGGTGCGGCATTGCGGTTTCCGCCGTCATCGACAGCCGCCGGGAGGTTGCACCGCACGTGAGCGCGCTGGCGGACAAGGCGCGCATCTTCACCGGCGCAGCGGTCATCGAGGCGAACGGCGGCAGCGCGCTGCGCTCGATTACGGTCCGCAGCAACGCCGGCACCGAAACCATTTCGGCCGACGCGCTCGGAATCTCCGGGGGCTGGAATCCAAATCTGCATCTGGCGTGTCACCAGGGCGCGCGGCCGGTCTGGGACGAGCGCATCGCCGCTTTCGTGCCCGGCGCCCCACCGCCCGGCATGCGCGTTGTCGGTGCGGCAAACGGCAGCATGAGTCTGGGCGCATGCCTGCGCGAAGGCGCGCAAGCGGGATACGACGCCGCCGAGCAATGCGGCTTTCATCCCAAAGCCGCCAGCGCGGCTGCGGATGACGAGCCCTGCGCGGTCGATGCATTCTGGCATGTGGATCTGTCCGCGAAGGCCTTCATCGATTTTCAGAACGACGTCACGGGTGCCGACGTCGCGCTTGCAGAGCGGGAAGGCTTCCGCTCGGTTGAGCACCTCAAGCGTTACACCACGCTCGGGATGGCGACCGACCAGGGCAAGATCGGCAGCATGCACGGGCTTGCGACTCTCGCCACGCTTATGGGACGTTCCATCCCGCACGCCGGGATAACGACCTTTCGGCCGCCGTACACGCCGGTCGCCATCGGGGCGTTTGCGGGGCCGCACCGCGGCAAACATTTCCGGCCCGCGCGGCTGACCCCTTCCCATCGCTGGGCGCAGGAGCAGGGCACAGTCTTTGTCGAGACCGGCGCCTGGCTGCGCGCTCAGTATTTTCCGCAAAACCGCGAAGACGATTGGCTCACCACAGTTAAGCGCGAAGTGCTGACCGTACGCTCCGCCGTCGGCTTCTGCGACGTCTCGACCCTGGGCAAGATCGAGATGCACGGCCCCGATGCCGCGGCATTCCTCGATCGCCTCTACATCAATACGTTCTCGACCTTGGCGATTGGGCGCGCGCGTTACGGGGTGATGCTGCGCGAGGACGGGTTCGTGCTCGACGACGGCACCTGCTCGCGGCTTGCGCCCAACCGGTTTTTCATGACCACGACCACGGCCAATGCCGAGCGTGTTTTTGCGCACATGCAGTTCTGTCATCAGGTGTTGTGGCCCGAACTCGACGTGCAGTTTGTTTCGGCGACCGATCAATGGGCGCAGTTCTCGGTGGCGGGGCCGCGCGCGCGCGACCTACTCGCAAAGCTTGTCGCGCCGTTCGATCTGAGCAACGCCGCGTTTCCCTACATGGCGGCCTGCGAGCTCATGGTCGCGGGCGATATCCCCGGCCGGCTGTATCGGCTCTCATTTTCGGGCGAGCTCGCCTATGAGATCGCCGTGCCGGCGCGTTATGGCGACGCGCTCGCGCGCCTGCTAATGCAGGCCGGCGAGGCATTTGGCATTGCGCCCTATGGGACCGAGGCGCTCGGGGCGATGCGCATCGAAAAGGGGCATGTGGGAGGGCAGGAGATCGACGGCCGCACCACGGCGCGCGATCTCGGCTTCGGACGCATGATGTCGGGCAAGAAAGATTTCATCGGCCGGGTGATGGCCGCCCGCCCGGCTTTGCTGGAAACGGACCGCCGCGTGTTCGTCGGGTTCAAGCCCGTGAACGCGCAGGATCGCATCTCGGCCGGCGCCCACCTCGTTCCACCCGGTGTGCCGGCATCCGCAGCGCACGATCAGGGCGTCATTACATCAGTCGCGTTCTCCCCTTCGCTGCAGCACTGGATCGGGCTCGGCCTTCTTGCGCGCGGAAGGGAGCGCCTTGGCGCGCGCGTCACTGCCGCCGATCCGGTACGCGAGCGTTTCGTCGAAGTCGAGATCTGCGCGCCGTGCTTCATCGATCCCGAAGGAGCGCGGCTCCATGCCTGAGCTTGTCGCGCGCTCCGGGCTCGAGCAATTGGTCGTGCCCGGCCGGGTGGGTGCTTCGACCGATGCTCCGGGCGTGACCATCGCGCTCGTGCAGGACCGCGCGCTCGCCGCCGTGCTGGCGCGAAAAAATCGCGCCGCTGATCTCGCTTCCGCGGTGCACCGCGCGCTTGGCATTGACCTTCCGGTCGAGCCGCGTGTCGTCACGGGCGAAGCGCTCTCGTTCGTGTGGGCGGGCCCCGCCCGCTGGCTCGCCATGGCGGAGCGCGTTTCCGGCGAAGCTCTCCTCAGAGAGCTGCGCGCGGAGTTTGCGGATCTTTGCAGCGTGATTGATCAGTCGGATGCGCGCATTCTTGTACGCGTCTCGGGCCCGCGCGCGCGTAATGTTCTCGTCAAAGGCATTCTCATTGACCTGCACCCGCGCGCCTTTGCGGTGGGCGATGCGGCGATGACCAACATCGGGCATGTGCGTGCACATTTCTGGCAGACCGGTGCGACCCCGACCTACGAGATCGCGGTGCCGCGGAGCTATGCCGCCGACTTCTGGCACTGGCTGATAGAATCCGCCGCCGCGTATGGCGTGCTGATCGAAGCGAAGTGAGTGCAGTGGCGCGCTGCTTTAAAACGCCACACAAGATGCAGTGGTGCAGCTCGCGGCGGCATTGTTAATAACAATAATCAATAACGGCGTTGAGGCCCCGCATACCACCTGTAGTATTTGCGAATCGCCAGCTCCATGCAACACGATCGTGGTGGTCTCCAAACGAGTTTACTGTACACGGCGCGAGCAGGCGTTTTATCCTGCCAGACAGGGGGTGAAAAAACCCGGCGCGGAATTCCGGCCGGGCTGGCGCATTACTCAAACCTGCCGGACCGTAGCGATTTTGCTATACAGTGTCAACATAACTGTGCGGACGCGGGCGCGGCATGGGGTCAGATGCTCGCGCCGCGGGCGCTGATGGACCAGAGCACCTCGACGCGTCCGTTGCGGACGCCCACATACCAGTCGTGGAGATTGATGGTGGGGTCGCAGTGGCCGGGGATGAGCCAGAGCTTTTCGCCCAGCGTCAAAGGTTGTGCACGTACGCCGAGCGTGAGCCTGCCGTGCTCGTCGGACACGCCGGTGACCTCGATGTCCTCGCGCCCATGCACCCAGGGCGGTCCTTTTTCGGCGCTGTAGGATTTGAGCCCGGCGTCGACGATGGCGCGGTCGCGAGCCGGAATGCTCATCACCGAGGCGAGCACGAACAGGCTGTGCTCGAATGCCGTATAGCGGCCGCCGGCGCGGTCGCCGATGCGCGCGTATTCGGTATCCATGAACAGGTATGAGCCGACCTGCAGCTCGTTATAGACGCCGCTCGCCGCTTCGAACTCGAAGGTCCCGGTGCCTCCGCCGGCAACGATCTCACAGCCGAGATTGTGAGCCGCCAGCGCGCGCACCGTCTCGTTCACCGCATCGGTCGCAAACGCGATCGCCTGCGCGCGTTCCTGCCACGTCGGCAGGTGCTGGGCGCTCCCGTGGTATGCCTGAAGTCCGCGAAATTTCAGGTTCGGTGCATCCGCAATGCGGCGCGCGAGCAGCGCGGCATCCCGCCCCGGTGCGATGCCGCAGCGCCGCATCCCGACTTCGATCTCGACGAGCGCGCCGAACTCGACCCCGAAGTCGCGCGCGACGCGAGAAGCCGCGTCCACCTGCTCGGGCGCGTCGAAACACAACGCAATGTTCGCATCTTTGGCGAGCGAGGCGAGCCGCCGCAGCTTGCGCTCGCCCACCACTTCGTTGCTCACCAGCACATCCTTGATGCCGCCGCGCACGAGCGCTTCCGCTTCGCCCACCTTCTGCACGCATTGGCCGACGGCACCGCTTGCGATCTGGCGCAGCGCAATGGCCGGCGACTTGTGACACTTCGCATGCGGCCGCACCCGCACGCCCGCGCGCGCGGAAAAGGAGGCCATGGTGGCGATGTTCCGCTCGAAAGCGTCGAGATCGAGCACCAGCGCAGGCGTCTCGATCTCGTCGATCGATGCACCGATTTCCGCGGGGGGCGGGTTCATGCCGGAGCTTTTAGCGCGGAGGCAAGGCGGCGCCAGGCGTCCTCCTCGCCCGGGAGGCCAAAGCGCAGCCACGTGGGATGTTCGGAGAAGCGGCGTACGAAAACGCCGGCACGGCCCAGTCGAGCAAACAGCGCGTCCGCGCGTTCTGTTTGGACGAGACGAAAAAGCAACGTGCCGCCAGCGACTTCAAGTCCGGCTCCTGATAACAGCGCGTCAAGGCGAGCCGAGCCAAGCCGAAGCTGCTCGCGCATGGCTCGCGCCCATGCATCGTCCGCGAGTGCAATCTGCCCGATGGCGAGCGCGGCCCCGGAGAGGGGCCAGGGGCCAAGCAGCGCGGCAAGGCGGGCCGCGTAATGCGGCGCCGTGAGCGCAAAGCCGAGGCGCACGCCGGGTAGGCCGTAGAATTTTCCGAAAGAACGCAGCGCGACGATATTGCTGCTGTTGGCAAGCGCGCCCGCGAAACTTTCCCCGCGCGGACCCACCTCCATGAAGGCCTCGTCGACGATCAGCAGCCCACCGCGCTCGCGCAGTTTTTCGGCAACCTGCAGCAACTCGGTTTTTCGGCGCATCCGGCCGTCCGGATTGTTCGGATTGACGACGATTGCCAGCTCGGCTTGCGCGAGCGCATCGAGATCGCCGACTTCTTCGACCGTATGCCCCGCGAGCGCAGCCGCGCGGGCGTGCTCCGCATAGGTCGGCGACAGCACCGCCGCGCGCGCGGGCGACACGAGCGCAGCCACCATGGGAAGGAGAAGCTGCATGCCCGGCGCGGGCACCACGTGCTCTGCCGACAGTGCGCCATAGGTCTTCGCGGCGATGCTTGCGAGCCGGGCAAGATCGGCGGGCTGGGGCAGGCGGGTGAACGCGTTCGCAGGGAGGCTCCCGAGCGGATAGGAAAAAGGATTGATCCCAGTCGACAAGTCGATGAATGGTTCGGGAGCGTCGGGAAACTGCGCGCGTGCGCCGGCGAGATCGCCGCCGTGCTCGAGCGTCAACGGGCCGTGACGAGGATGCATGCCGGTCGAGCTCGCCTTCTGCGCGTTGCTGATCGAGGCGCTGGTCGGTTATCCCGACCGCGTCGCGCGCGCAATCGGGCACCCCGTGGTCTGGATCGGCGCTTTGATCGGCATTCTCGACCGGGAGTTCAACCGCGCAAGCATGAGCGAGGCCGCGCGGAGAACGGCGGGCGGGGCGGCCATTCTCGTCATCGTCGCGATCAGCGCCGGTGTCGCCTATGCGCTCCAGCGCACGCTCCTGCTCTTGCCCCTTGGTTTCATCCTGCTTGCAATCGTCGCCAGCACGCTGCTCGCCCAGCGCAGCCTTTATGCCCATGTGGCGCGGGTCGCGCGCGCTCTCGAAGCGCAGGATATCGCCGCCGCGCGCGAAGCCGTATCGCACATCGTGGGACGCGACCCGGTACAACTCGATGCAGCCGGAGTCGCGCGCGCCGCGATCGAAAGCCTGGCGGAGAATTTTTCCGATGGCGTGGTCGCGCCTGCGTTCTGGCTCGCGGTTGCCGGCCTGCCTGGAGGCGCCGCCTACAAGGCCATCAACACGGCAGACAGCATGCTCGGCCATCGCACGGCGCGGCATGAGGCCTTCGGCGCGGCGTCGGCGCGCGTCGATGATCTTGTGAATCTGCCGGCGTCGCGGCTCTCCGCATTGCTGATCATTGCGGCTGCGGCGTTCACGTCGGGTGCTTCTGCAACGCGCGCCTGGCGCGCAGTATGGCGCGACGCACGGCACCATCGCTCGCCCAATGCGGGATACCCGGAAGCGGCCGTCGCCGGCGCACTCGACCTCGCGCTCGCCGGGCCTCGCGTCTATGGCGGCATGCGCGTCGAGGACGCGATCATGGGAGACGGCCGGCGCGACGCCAATGCCGCCGATATTCGCGCCGCGCTGTCTCTATATATACGCGCCGACGCGCTGCTGATTGCGCTACTCGGGCTGCCGGCGGTTCTGGCTTAGTCGATCTTGGCTTAGGCCGTCTTGGTTTAGATTGGCCAATGCCCCCGCGACCATCAAGCCAGCCACGAAAACGAACATGCTGGGCAACAGCATTGCATCGATTGCGATCTTGAACATGGATTTCCCCCAACGGCCTCCCTGCCGCGGGTTCCATTCCACTCCTCCGGATCGGCGAAAGCGTGACGACCGGCCGCCGGAATTGGGGCAGTCGAGCGCGGCGGCTTTCGACGCGAAGCAGACGTGGGTCCGGCGCCAAGAGGTCTGTTCTCGTCGCTGTGCCGTGCGAATTCACGATTTCATCAGCTATATGAAACGAAAAAACCCGACGAGGCTCACGTTAAGGGCTCCGTCGGGCTCGACCAAATTACGAATTTGGGTTCTTAGGTCTACTTTTGGCCGCCCTGCTGGCCGCCTTTACCGGGGTCCTGCTGCTGCTGACCGGGCTTCTGCTGCCCGCCGCCCTGCTGCTGCTGTCCCGGCGTTCGCTGGCCACCCTGTTGCTGACCCTGCTTTTGATCGCTGCCTTGATTGTGCTGAGTATTTTCGTTTGGATTAGTCATTTGAATTACCTCATTGGTGTTGAAAGTCAGCAGCACTTAAGCACGAACTCGCTCATTACAAGCCTGACAATAGGCAAACATGATCACAATGATCCGTAATCATGAAGTACGCTTCATGGTAAAACTCCAAGCAATATCGCGCTGGGGCGGTGGAATACGAGAAAGCGTGAGACGCAGACGGATGACGAAATCCGTGAGTCTCAGAAATCTGAAGCTTGGCGTCCAGCCTATGCGCTCGGACTCTCGCTTTTGCGCCATACGGTCGCGAGCCATGGCTGCTGGTGTCGCGGGAGACCATGCGGCCGGTAATAATGCTGCAATTCGACAAAGCCGGCGTCGCTAAGGTAGTTGCGCCAGGTGTCGAGATCGAAGAAACAGCTGTAACGGTCGCCGCTAAAGCCTTCTTCGTTGTCCCCTCTCGGGTTTGAGCAGAACAAGACGCCCCTGGACTTCAGCGTTTTGGCGAGTTCGAGCAGTACCCTCGGTAACTCCTGGCTAGGTACGTGGAACAGCGACGCATTTGCAAACACGCCGTCGAAGCGATTTTCCGGCAACGCCATTTCTAGAAAATCCTGGTGGAGAACCTCACATCCGGAATAGGCGCGGGCCATAATTACGAATTCCTTCGATCCGTCCAGACCCACCGCCTCATGCCCCAATGAACGAAAATAGCGGAGATCTCGACCAGGCCCGCAACCCAGATCAAGTATGGAATAGGGCGGATTGGCTTCTATCGCGTCGAGGAGCGCCGCATAGTTTTGGCTTACGTCATGGTCCCGAGTGCCATCCCAGAACGCCTTTGCCAACCGATCGTAATGGGCAAGGGTTACTTCTGAAATATGATGCAGGTGCTCGGCATCCATCTTAATTGACCGATTGCTGCGCTCACTTTTTCGATCTCCAGTTCTCACTGATCCTTCCACCCCGAGACAGCGCGACAGAGAGGGATTCTCTTATCTTCATCCGTCATCCTGAGGCGCTCGGCGCAACGCGCCGAGCCTCGAAGGATGAATGGCCACGGTTTGGGCCGCCATCCTTCGAGGCTCACTCGCTACGCTCGCTCACACCTCAGGATGACGGATCGAGGTGGGCATTACCCGCACGACCGGATGGAGCGTCAGCCCTGCCAATACGTCGAGGCGCGGCGTGAGCCGAGCGCGAGCTCGCGCTCGAGAGCGGCCGCAATCCTGAACAGCAACTGCTCCCGGAAATCATTGGCAGTGATCTGAAAGCCGATCGGCATTCCCGACGCGCTGAAGCCGCACGGCACCGAGAGCGCGGGAAAGCCCGTAAAGCTCACCGGCACCGTGAACTGGCGCACGCCGGCATCGGCCTCCGCATTTTCGCTCATGAGAGGCGCCACATACGGCTCCGTCGGCGTCAGAAAGGCATCGACCTCGCCGAACACTTTCCTGATCTCGTCGATTTCCTTCGGCCGCTCTCTGATGGCCGTTTCATAGGTCTCTTTGCTGATCTTCTCGACTGCGGCGATGTTGGCGTGCACGACCGGACCGAACACCGACTTGTCCGGCGCCGCGCGGTACGTGTCGCCGAAGATCTGATTGAACTCGTAGAACAGAATGGTCAGCGGATATTTGAAATCAAGCTTGCCGGTGAACAATGGGATCTTCACGCTCTTGATTTCCGCGCCCATCTTGCCGAAGAGGTCGACGGAGGCCTGCACGGCCTTAGCGGTATCGGCATCGACGTTGCGATAGGTGAAGTCCTCGACCACACCGAGGCGCAGGCCTTTCACGCCGCCGTTCAGGTCTGCGGAAAAATCGCCCGCCGGCGCCCGCACCGCGTATTTGTCCTGGGAATCATATTCGGCGATCGCCTGCAGCAGCATCGCCGTGTCGGCGACCGTGTGTGCCATGGGGCCGATCGTGTCGAAGCTCATTGCGCGCGGAAAAACTCCGCGCACGCTGACGCGCCCATACGAGGGCCGGATGCCGACGAGGCCGCACCACGCGGCCGGGCCGCGGATGGAAACACCCGTATCGCTTCCGAGGCCGCCGAGGCAAACCCCCGCCGCAACCGACGCCGCCGTTCCGCTCGAGGAGCCTCCGGGCCAGCGGTTCACATCCCACGGATTGTGCGTGTCGCCGAAATATTTGTTGCGGCCCGCAACCCCCGCCGCAAACTCGTTCATGTTCGTCTTGGCGAGCATGATGGCACCGGCGTTTTTGAGCAGAGCAACCACATGGGCATCGCTTTGCGGCACGCGATCCTTGAAGAACTCGGAGCCGACGGTTGTCTTCGTGCCCGCCGTATCCATGTTGTCCTTGTAGACGATCGGGATGCCATGCAGCGGGCCCCGGGCCTTCCCCTGGGCGAGCTCGGATTCGAGCTGCGCTGCCGTCTTCAGCGCTTCCTCTTCGGTCAGGGTGATGTACTGATTGAGCTTCGGTTGGAGCTCCTTCGCGCCTTTCAGATAGGACTTCGTCAGCTCGGTTATGCCGAGCGAGCGGTCGCGAAACCTCTTTTCCGCCTCCGCGATGTTCGCCGGCAGGTCGCCTGGTTTGCTTTGGGCCGTGGCACGCATGGGAAACGCCGGGGAAAATCCGAGTGCCGCGGAAGCGGCTCCGATGGTGCGAAGAACCTCTCTGCGATCCGCGGAATGATTGCTGTTGGCTCGATCCTTCGCCATGGATCCCTCCCTCGGATGCATGCATTGAATGCCGTAGCGCGAGTTTATCCCTCCCACGCAAAGCGGGCGAGGGGGGGAGGAGTGGGTAGGGTGGGCAAAGGCGTGCTCTTGCACGCCGTGCCCACGTGTCCTGGGGCGTGATGATCAGCAATGCGTGGGCACGGCGCGCACGCGATTTGACCGCGTCGCAAGTGGTGGGAACGCGCCTTTGCCCACCCTACGGCATTTTAGCGCGCCAGATTCCAGATTTGATCGAGGTTGAGATGGGCGGCGAGATGGGCGGCCCAGCGATCGAGGGTGGATTCGATCAGTGCATCATAGGCGAATGCGGACGCGCCGGCGCTAAGGCGCGCAAGCCAGGCGGAGCGCTGGCGATCATCGGCAAAGAGCCCGTGCACGTAGGTGCCCATCACGCGTCCGTCGGCGGAGACCGCGCCTTCCGGCGTTCCGTCGGCACGCCGCGCAAACGAACGCGCGCAGTCTTCGCCCGTCGTTACACCCGTGTGCATCTCGTAGCCCTCGAAGGGCGCGCCATCGAAGCTCGTGCCTTTGATAGGCTCGAGCGTCTTGTCGCTGCCAAGCACCGTGTCGATTGCGAGAAGCCCCAGGCCCTCGGCGCTGCCGGTCGGGCCCTCGATGCCTTGCGGATCGCTGATCGTGCGGCCGAGCATCTGATAGCCGCCGCAGATGCCAAATACGGCACCGCCTCGGCGGACGTGCGCGGCGATGTCGATGTGAAAACCGGCAGCGCGCAAAGCCGCAAGATCCGCGATGGTCGCCTTCGATCCGGGCAGCACGACGAGGTCCGCATCGCCGGGAAGTGCCGCTCCGGCGCGAACGCGCACCAGATCGACGTCGGGCTCGGCGACGAGCGGATCGAGATCGTCGAAATTCGCAATGTGCGGGAGCACCGGCACGGCAATGCGCACGCGCGCGTGCTGCCTTCTCGGGCTCGCCTGATCGAGCGCGAGCGCATCCTCGGCGGGCAGCAAACGCGCGTCCGGAAAGAAAGGAACGAGGCCGAGCGCCGGCCAACCGGTCGCCTCCGCAATACGCGGCATGGCATCGGAAAACAGCGCAGGGTCGCCGCGGAATTTGTTGATGATGAAGCCGCGGATCAGCGCCGCATCCTCAGCATCGATCACCATGCGCGTGCCGACGATGCTTGCAATGACGCCTCCGCGCTCGATGTCCGCGACGAGCACGACCGGCACGTCCGCCGCGCGCGCAAAACCCATATTGGCAATGTCGTTCTTGCGCAGATTGATCTCGGAGGTGCTTCCGGCGCCTTCGACCAGCACGATGTCGGCCGCGTCGCGCAGCTTCCTGAAACTGTCGAGCACGGCGGGGAGCAGGTCGGGTTTCATTTTCTGATAATCGGCGGCCCTGGCGCTGCCGCGCATGCGGCCCTGCACGACGACCTGCGCGCCCACCTCGCTTTGCGGTTTGAGCAGGACCGGGTTCATGTGCACGGTGGCCGGCGTGCGCGCCGCGCGCGCCTGCAGCGCCTGCGCGCGGCCGATCTCGCCGCCATCCGCCGTGACCGCGGCGTTGTTGGACATGTTCTGCGGTTTGAACGGGCGCACATTGAGCCCGCGGTTCGCAAATGCGCGTGCAAGCCCTGCCACGATCAACGACTTGCCGACGTCAGAGGCCGTGCCCTGCACCATGAGCGCGCGGGCGCTCACGTCAGAACTCGATCCCCGGCTGCGCTTTTACGCCCGCGGCAAAGTGATGCTTCACCAGCGTCATCTCGGTGACGAGATCGGCCGCGGCAACAAGCTCGGGCTTGGCGTTACGCCCGGTGACGACGACGTGCAGATCGTTGCGGCGCCCTGAGAGCGTGCCGACGACCTCGGCCAGGTCGAGATATTCGTAGCGCAAGGCGATATTGAGCTCGTCGAGGAGCACCATCGCGAAGCTCGGATCGGCCATGAGCTCTTTCGCCTTTGTCCAGGCGCGCTCGGCTGCCGCGATATCGCGGGCGCGGTCCTGGGTTTCCCAAGTGAAGCCTTCGCCCATGGTGTGCCAGGAAACCTGGTCGCCGAAGCGCACGAGCGCATCGCGTTCGGCGCTTTGCCACGCGCCTTTGATGAACTGCACGACGCCGATTTTTCCGCCGCGGCCGAGCACGCGCAAGGCAAGGCCGAAGGCCGCCGTGGATTTTCCCTTGCCGGTCCCGGTGTGGACGATGAGGAGACCTTTCTCGATCTTCTTTTCCGCCACCTCGGCGTCCTGCACTGCCTTGCGCTTTTGCATCTTGGCGCGGTGACGCTCGCTCTCGTTTGCAGTCATTGCGAATCCTTCACGGTGAGTGGCAGGCCCGCGACCATCAGGACGACGGTGTGGGCGCGCGCGGCGAGATGCTGATTGAGCCGCCCCTGCAGATCGCGAAAACGGCGCGCCAGCGCATTCTCGGGCACGATGCCGTATCCGACCTCGTTGGAGACGAGGACGATGTTGCTTGTCCGCCGGTCGAGTGCGGCGTCAAGTGCATCGGTGTCACGCCCGATTTCCGCATTCGCCAGCATGCGGTTGCTCAGCCAGAGCGTGAGGCAGTCGACAAGCAAAGGTGCATTTTCCGGAAGCGCCGCAAAAGCGCGCGCGAGATCGTGCTGCGCCTCCAGGGTATGCCAGCCGTCTTCGCGCCGTGCCCGATGCTGCGCAATGCGCTGTGCCATCTCTGCATCGCCCGCGTCGGCGGTCGCGACGTAGATCCAGGGCGGCGGCAAGGCGGTGATCAGTCCTTCGGCGTAGCGACTCTTGCCCGAGCGCGCACCACCCAGAACGAGCGTGACGCGTTTATCCTGCTTTGTTTCCGCTGTCGCTGCCGCGCTCAAGACCTTAGGCGCCGGGAATCAATCCCATAAGCGTCGCAAGCCCGAGCGCGACAATTGCTACGCCGGCAATCCGCGCGCCGTATGCGTCGGTGCGTGCGCCGGCCGCGCGCGCGATGATTGCGGCGGCGATCACCAGTGCCGTCTGAACGATGACCAGGCCGATCAGATAAGCAGCGATGGGCGTACGTTCCGCACCAAAAATGGATTCGCCGAATGCGTAGCCGTGAAAGAAACCTGCCACGGCGAACAATCCCGCCCAAGCGAGCAAGGGCAGCGGTCGCCCGAGTACGATAAGCCCGCCCGCGACAAGCACCGAAAGGCCTACGATGAACTCGCTCGCCGGAATGCTCAATCCGCTCACGTGCGTCGCAACGCCGATGGCCATCGTGATCACATAGAGCGCGGGCAATGCGAGACTGAGCCCGGCCGCGCCGACGATGATGCCGACTGCGATCAGGAAAGCGAGGTGATCCGGTCCGATGACCGGATGGGCCAGCCCTGACAAGAGGCCTTCCATGAAAGTAGCCGGTGTCCTTCCGCCCATGACGTGGTGCGCGAAGGCCGGGGTCGCCGCGAGGACTGCGAGGAGGGAAAACACGGCGGCACGAATTGGACGCAGCAGAGCAGGATGCATGGCTATCTCTTGTGTTGTGACGCGCAACTATATCGCGCGCCGAACGCGCGCGCGAGCCGCAAACTCCATCCTCTCTCGCGGAGCGCAGCGGAGCGGGGGAGGGGAACCGCCCGAGCGAGCGCAGCGAGCGAGTGGTGGTGGAGGGGGCATATCACTTGCAAATATGAAGAAGCTCGCCCCCTCCACCGCGCTCCGCGCGGTCCCCCTCCCCCGCATCGGACACAAGGTGCTGCGCACTTGTCACGTCCTTGCGGGGGAGGATAACGCGCCCTGATGCGTGTCAGGTGGCTGACGGCAGCAACGAGATCGCCCGCTTATCCTCCCCCGCAAAGCGCAGCGGAGCGGGGGAGGGGGACCACCCGAGCGAGCGCAGCGAGCGAGTGGTGGTGGAGGGGCATGCTAAAAGCGTATCTATGAGAGTGCCGCATACGCGTATCGCCAAGGCTCGCCACCTCCGACGTACTCTATCTCCCCCAGAGGCGCGTCTCTGGACAAAATTGCGGGAGCGCGCGCCAGGAAGACCAGTTTTTCGTCGTCAGCATCCGATTGGCCCTTACGTGCTGGATTTCTATTGTGCCAAGGCAAGATCGGCGATCGAAATCGACGGGGAGAGTCATGAGTTTGCGGATCGACCGCAACGCGACGAACGACGTGATGCGTGGCTCAAAGGAAACGGCGTCACCGTGGTGCATGTCCCAGCGGCCGAGTTGCAGTATCAAGTGGAAGAGATCGCAGACTGGATTATGAGACTGGCGCTAGAGGCGCAATCGAAGTAAGCCCCCTCCACCATCCTTCGCTCGTATGCGAGCTTCGGATGGTCCCCCTCCCCCGCTACGCGCTTCGCGCTCCGCACGGGAGGATAGCGCGTTCGCGGCTCGTACCGCGCATTGACGGCGCAGCAGCGGGGCCGCTAAGTGCCGCCTATCAGCGGTCTCTCGCGAGAGAGCGAAAGAGGGAATGCGGCGGGGAATTTCCCCTTCCGCAGCTGCCCCCGCAACTGTAGGCGGCGAGCCTGTCTCATAAGCCACTTGAGCAATCCGGGAAGGCGTCACAGGCGAGGACCCGCGAGCCAGGAGACCTGCCGCTGATGCGATCGAGCCCGGGCGGGGTGCCTCGGCAACGATCGTCCCTTCGTCGCACCCGGCGCATATCGAGGCGCAGCAAACCACGGTGCCTGCGACGGATCAAACAAATATTTCACCCGGCGCGTGCGCCGACGCGGCGGTGATCTACGTCTGCATCACATGCAGGCGCGCCGGCGGGATCGAGGAAAATGCGGAGCAGCCTCCGGGTGCGCAGCTTGCGGCAGCCACCGCGCGGGCAGCCATTGGGCTGCCCATCAGCGTGCGCGAGGTGCGCTGCCTTGCCAACTGCTCGCGCGGGACGAGTGCCGCGATCCGGTGCAACGGATCGTGGACCTATGTATTCGGCGGGCTCGACACCGATTGCGGCCCGGCGCTCGTAGCGGGGGCGCAACTCCTTGCGCGCGCCGCCGACGGCATCATGCCCTGGCGCGACCGGCCGGAAGTGTTGAAGAAGGGAATAGTCGCGCGGATTCCTCCCCTCGGTTTCAACGAGGCGGATTTTCAGAAGGACGCGCCAAAGGACTCAATATGAGCGGCACACGATCCACATCACCTAGGGTCTCACTCGCGCGCGTGCCCTGCACGATCGTCACCGGCTTTCTGGGCGCGGGCAAGACCACGCTTATTCGCCACGTGCTGGCGCATGCGCACGGACGGCGGCTCGCCGTCATCGTCAACGAGTTCGGCGATGTCGGGATCGACGGCGAGATTCTCAAGGGCTGCGGCGATGCGGCGTGTCCGGAGGAGAACATTGTCGAGCTTGCGAACGGCTGCCTGTGCTGCACGGTCGCCGACGAGTTCGTCCCCGCGCTCGATGCGATCCTCTCGCGCCGGCCGGCGGTCGAGCACATCGTGATCGAGACGTCTGGGCTCGCGCTGCCGAAGCCTCTGGTGCAGGCCTTCCACTGGCCCGCGATAAAGAGCCGGGTCACGGTCGACGGCGTCATCGCCGTCGTGGACGGTGCCGCCGTCGCCGCCGGGCAGGTTGCCGCTGATCTCGACGCGCTTGCGCGCCAGCGCGCCGCCGATCCGTCCCTTTCGCACGATGATCCCGTGGAAGAAGTGTTTGAGGATCAGATCGCGTGCGCCGATCTCGTCGTGCTCAACAAGCGTGATCTGCTCGATGGGGCAAGCCTCGATCGGGCAATCAACAAGGTTGCGGGCGCGCTGCCGCGCGCCGTGCAGATCGTTCCGGTGTCCGAAGGCAAGGTCGACCCGTCGGCGCTTCTAGGGCTTGGATTGAGCACCGAAGACGACGTGCACAACCGGCGCACGCGTCACGACGACGAACCAGAGCACGACCACGACGACTTCGACAGCTGCGTGATAGAACTGCCGGAGATTGGTGATCCCGCCGCGCTGACCAAGCGGGTCGCGGCACTTGCCGACGTGGCCGGCGTGTTCCGGGTGAAAGGCTTCGTCGCAGTCGCGGGCAAGCCCATGCGGCTCCTCATCCAGGCGGTGGGCGCGCGGGTAACGCACCAATACGATCGCGCCTGGGGGGCGGCGGAATCACGCGACGGCCGGCTCGTTGTCATCGGGCTCAAAGGGTTCGACCGCGCAGCGGTGGCGCGCACCCTGCGCGGCTGACACATGCATCTCCTTGCCGCCAGCAACACGAGCCTGGACGAAATCGTCGAGCCGGTCGATCTCGGCCAGTCGCCCGGCGATTTACTGGTGTTGTCCTTTGCGGACACGGATCTTGCGGGGATAGCCGCCGCATGGACGCTCGATCGCGCTGTTCTGCCGAGCGTGCGCCTCGCGCATCTGCGCGATCTGCGCCATCCCATCTCAGTCGATCTCTGGATCGAGGGCGTGGCGCGCCACGCGAAGGTGATCCTGGTTCGCCTCCTGGGTGGCCTTGACTGGTGGCGCTATGGCGTCGAACGGCTTTCGTCGCTCGCACGCGAACGGGGGATCGCGCTCGCATTGCTGCCCGGCGAGGACCGCGACGATCCGCGTCTGGTGGAAGCATCCACCATGCCGCCGGCTGAACTTGCCTCGCTGCTCGCCTATTTCCGCTCGGGCGGACGCGAGAATCTGCGCGCTCTCCTGCAACGGCTCACGCGTCACGCGGATGTGGACGTCAGTGTGCCGTGCGCTCGGCCGTTACCCTTGCTCGCGGGCTATCTGCCCGCCAAAGGCGCCATCGATCTCGACATTCTCTCAGAAAACCTCGCCCCGGATCGCCCGGTCGTGGCGGTCATCTTTTACCGCGCGCTGCTGCTCGCTGGCGACACCGCCGCAATCGATGCCCTATGCGAAGCGTTGTCTGCGCGCGGCCTCTCGCCTGCGCCGCTCGTCGTACCTTCTCTGAAAGAAGCGAGCGCCGCCGCATTCGTGCGTGCCGCCTTTGAGCGGCTCACTCCCTCCGTCATCATCACCACCACGGCTTTTGCCATCGCGGGCGATGAGAACGAACTGTCCGGCGAAGCACCCGTGCTGCAGGCGGTCATTGCGAATACCAGGCGCGCGGCGTGGCAGGCGAGCCCACGTGGCATAGGCGCTGCCGACCTCGCCATGCACGTGGTGCTGCCCGAGCTGGATGGGCGTGTGCTGGCGGGCGCTGTCGCTTTCAAAGACGCACAGCCGGCGCAGGACGAGTTGGGATTTTCGCCGCTTGTCAACAAGCCGGAGCCGGACCGCATTGCGATGGTGGCGGAGCGCGTCGCAGCTTTGGTGCGATTGCAAAAAACGCGGCGGGAAGAGCGCCGCGTCGCAATACTGATGCCGGATTATCCCGGCGCCGCAGGCCGCGCCGGCTATGCAGTAGGCCTCGACGTGCCGGCGAGCGTACTCGCGTGCTTGGCCGATCTGCGCGCGGTCGGCTATCCCGTCGAGCACGTACCGCCGACCGATCGCGTCCTCCTTGGCATGCTCGACGCAGGTTCGCAGGACGCGGTCTTATCACTCTCCGATTACGAGCGATGGCTTGCGCAAGCGCCCTCGGATGTCGTGGCTCGCATGCATGCCGCGTGGGGCAAGCCTGCCGATGATCCCGAGTTGCGCGACGGTGCTTTCCGTTTCCGCGCGTGCACCTTCGGCAATATCGTCGTGGCGCTTCCGCCCGATCGCGGCCGCGCGCAGGAACGCCGGGCCGACTATCACGACGGGAGTCTGCCGCCGCGCCATGCGCTCGTCGCCTTCGGGTTTTGGCTGCGCCACGTCTGCGACATCCACGCGCTCGTCCATATGGGCGCGCACGGCACGCTCGAATGGCTGCCCGGCAAAGCCGCGGCGCTCACTTCGTCCTGTTTTCCCGAGCTTCTGGTCGGCGCGCTTCCGGTCCTCTATCCGTTCCTGGTCAGCAATCCGGGCGAAGCGGCGCAGGCCAAGCGCCGCATCGCGGCAGTGACCATCGGTCATTTGCCGCCGCCGCTGGCGCAGGCGGGATTATCTGGCGCAGCGGCTGATCTCGAGCGCCTCGTCGACGAATATGCGCAGGCTGATGGACTCGATCGCCGCCGGCGCGAGCGCCTCGCGCGGCTCATCCTGCAGGCGGCGGAGGGCGCCGACATTGCGCGCGAAGCGGGGCTGCACGGCGACACCGATCCCGATGACGCCTTGCGCCGCATCGATGCATGGCTGTGCGATCTGAAAGAACTGGCGATCAAGGACGGATTGCACGTGTACGGGCGTACCCTCTCGGTTTGTCATTCCGGGGCGCCGCAAGGCGAGCCCGGAATCCATACCCACAGACCTGGGCTTTTGGATTCCGACTCTCGGCCTTCAGCCTCGGTCGGAATGACGGACGAAAGTGTGGTGCTACAATGCGCGGCCGCGGAGCGCGCGGCGCTGATTGCGGGGCTCGACGGCAAGCGTATTGCGCCGGGACCTGCCGGCGCGCCGGCACGCGGACGCCAGGACGTGCTGCCGACCGGGCGCAATCTCTACACCGCCGATCCGCGCATGCTGCCGACACAGACCGCGATGGATCTCGGCGCGCTTGCCGCCGATGAAGTCATTCGCCTCTATCTGCAAGATCACGGCGAGATGCCCCGCGCGATCGTGCTCGATCTCTGGGGCAGCGCCACCCTGCGCACCGGAGGCGAGGAGATCGCGCAAGGCCTCGCGCTCATGGGTTGCCGCCCCACCTGGGACCATGCCACGGGCCGCGTCATCGGTATCCAGGTTCTACCGCTTGCGCGCCTGGGCCGGGCGCGCGTCGATGTGACCTGGCGCATCTCAGGTCTGTTTCGCGACCTGTTTCCTGCGCAAATCGCGCTCGTCGACGCCGCCACGCGCGCGGTCGCCGCCCGCGAGGAAGCGGATGAGGACAATCCGCTCGCAGCCACGCGACGGAGCGCAGGGAACACGGTCATTCCGATCCGCATCTTCGGTACTGCGCCCGGAGCGTACGGCGCAGGCGTCGAGGATTTTTTCGGACGCGAGAACGATCGTGAAGCGGTAGGCCGCGCCTATCTGGCGGCTGCATCCCACAGCTACGGCGGCGAGCACGGCACCGGCACGGAAGTGCCGGGCGAGTTCGCCGCGCGCGTCAAGGACGCCGATCTCCTCCTCCACGTGAGCGATGATCCTGCGCGCGATCTTCTCGAAGGCGGTGAGGACGCGGCCTTTGTCGGAGGTTTTGCAGCCGCGGCAGCGATGCTCGACAACGCGCCCGATTTCATCATGCTCGATGTCACCAACCCGCAGCGGCCGCGCGCGCGCCAGCTTGATGCGGCGCTCTCGCGAATTGTGCGGGGCCGCGCCATTCATCCGCGCTTCATTGAAGGAATGAGGCGCCACGGCTTCCGTGGGGCGGCGGAACTTGCCGAGACCGTCGACCGGCTCGTCTCGTTTGCGGAAATGACGCGGGCCGTGCCGAGTGTTCTGTTTGATCTTGTGCACGACGCCTATCTGCTCGATGCGGAAATACGCGAATTTCTGCTGCGCGAGAATCCCGCCGCGGCACGTGTGATCATGGAGCGTCTCGAGGAAGCCCGCCGCAACGGGCTGTGGCATCCGCGCCGCAATGACATCGACACGACGCCGCTTGCGCGCGAGGCGGCCCTGTGAGCGCGCTGGCTCGACGCGGCTGGTGCCCCGGGCTTTCAAGCCCGATGCCCACGGGCGATGGTTTGCTCGTGCGCTTTCTCCCCGCCGATCACATTCCCATCGCCGCATTCATCGCACTCTGCGCGGCTGCGCGGCGCCATGGCAACGGCACGATCGAGATCAGCGCGCGCGGGAGCCTGCAGATGCGCGGCCTTACGCAACAATCCGCGCCCGTCTTCGCCCGCGATGTGCAGTGCCTCGCTATTCCTGCAGCCGACCGCGTCATTTCCGATCCGCTGCCCGAAGACCCCGATCGTCTCCTCGATGCGGCGAGACTTGCGACGGAGCTGCGTGCCGCCGTCGCGCATGCTCGGCTCTCGCTGTCCGCAAAGGTTTGCGCGATCGTCGACGGCGGCGGACGCCTGCATCTCGATGCGCTTGAGGCCGACCTGCGGCTGCGCGCCGTGGCAACGCAAGACGGATTGCGGCTGCACGTAGCGGTAGCGGGCGATGCGCGCTCGGCTGTTTCGCTCGGCTTGATCCCGCCGGAGCGGGCCTGCGATGCCGTGGTGCGGCTCTTTGGGGTGATCGCGCACCAAGGACGGCGGGCGCGGGACTGCATTGACGCGCTTGGAGCCGCGCCGTTCCGGGCGGCGATCGATCGTGATGAGGCGTACGAAGTGCCGTCGCGCGCGCCAGCAGAGGCGATCGGAGTGCATCCACTTCGTGATGACCTATTCGCGCTCGGCATTGCGCCTGTCTTCGGTCATGCCTCGGCGGAGGCATTTTCCGAATTGACGCGCGTCGCCGGCCTGCACGGAGCAAAGGCCATGCGGCCTGCACCGGGCCGCGCGCTGTTGATCATCGGTCTCATCCCCGATGCCATCGATCAGCTCACCCGCGCCGCTGACGCGCTGGGTTTCATCACGCGCGCCGACGACACGCGCCGCGGCATCATCGCGTGCCCCGGGAGTCCTGCCTGTGCCGCGGGGCTAATTCCGGCGCGCAGTCTTGCGGCCGCCATTGCGCCGCAAATGCCAAACGTGCGGGGCACAATCCACATCTCGGGCTGCGCCAAGGGCTGCGCGCATCCGGCGCCGGCTGCGCTCACCATCGTCGGCACCGCGCAAGGATGCGGTATCGTCCGCCATGGCACCGCGCGCAGTGCGCCGTCTCGCTTTGTCGATCCCGCCGATCTCATTGTCGAGATACAGAATGTTTAGTTCGGGAATTTGTGAACAAAACCGCCGTCATTCCGGGGCGCCGCGAAGCGACGAACCCGGAATCCATGTTCACAGGCGTGGGGTTATGGATTCCGGCTCTTGGCCTTTGGCCTCGGCCGGAATGACGGACCATTTTCCTTCACGCGGAAATGAGCCGAGGAAGGAGCGCCCGCATGGCTGAGGCGCTCGACTATTTGCGCGATGGCGCGGAGATATACGCCCGCTCGTTCGCGATCATCCGGGCGGAAGCGGACCTGTCGCGCTTTTCCGCAGAGGAAGCGGAGATTGCGGTGCGCATGATCCATGCCTGTGGCCATGTCACGGTGGCGGAGCAGATCATGTTTGCGGAGAACTTCGTGGCCTGCGCCAAGCGCGCGCTCGGTGACGGCGCCGCCATCCTGTGCGACTCGGAAATGGTGGCGCACGGCATCACGCGCGCGCGCCTGCCCGCGCGCAATGAGGTAGTGTGCACGCTGCGCGATGCGCGCGTCGCAAGCCTTGCGCAAAAACTCGGTACCACCCGCTCCGCTGCAGCGGTGGAGCTTTGGAGCGAGAAGCTCCACGGTGCGGTGGTCGCCATCGGCAATGCGCCGACCGCACTCTTTCATCTGCTCGAAATGCTTGACCACCGCGCAATCAAGCCTGCGGCGATCATCGGCATGCCGGTGGGCTTTGTGGGTGCGGCCGAATCCAAGGACGCGCTCGCGTCTGCTTCCCGCGGCGTGCCCTTCGTGACGGTACGCGGCCGCATGGGCGGCAGCGCGATGGCAGCGGCCGCCGTCAACGCGCTCGCGATGCTTTGCGCCTGAGGATGCGCGCATGTCTGCAAAGCTGATCGGAGTAGGGGTGGGGCCGGGCGATCCCGAGCTGCTTACGCTCAAAGCCATTCGGACGCTGCAAACTGCAGACGTAGTGGCGCATTTCGCAAAAAACGGAAATTCCAGCAACGCCCGCGCGGTGGTCGCCGGGCATCTGCGGCCCGAAACAACGGAGCTTGAATTTTTGTACCCGGTAACGACGGAAGTTCCTCACGACAGCGCGCAATACTGCAGTCGCATCGGCGCGTTCTATGATCAATGCGCGAGTGAAGTCGCCGCGTGTCTTGATGCCGGTCGCAGCGTGGCCGTACTCTGCGCGGGAGATCCGCTCTTCTACGGCTCCTACATGCATCTGCACGTGCGGCTTGCGCCGCGCTACCCGACGGAAGTCATCGCCGGCATCACCGGCATGTCCGGTTGCTGGTCGGCTGCAGGCCTGCCGATTGCCCAGGGTGAGGACGTATTCGCCGTCATTCCGGCGACGCTGCCGGAAACCGAGCTGGCGCGGCGCATATCGGAAGCAGACAGCGCCGTGATCATGAAGCTCGGGCGCAATCTTGCCAAAGTGCGGCGTGCGCTCGCGCAAGCGGGACGACTTGAACGAGCCATGTATGTGGCGCGCGGCACAATGCAGAATGCCGTCGTGATGCGGCTCGACACCAAGCAAGACGACGAGGCTCCGTATCTCGCGGTCGTGCTGGTGCCGGGCTGGGAGGCGCGGCCGTGAGCGGGCATCTCGCAGTTGTCGGGATCGGTCCGGGAGATGCACGCTGCCTCACCGCGGAAGCGCAGAGCGCGATTGCCGCAGCGCAGGCGCTCTACGGCTATGCTCCTTATCTCGATCGGCTTTCTTTGGCGCAGGGTCAGGCGCGTCATGCGTCGGATAACCGCGAGGAAAACGCGCGCGCGGCTGCCGCGCTGCGTCACGCTGCAGCGGGGGCGCGCGTCGCGGTCGTCTCCGGCGGCGATCCCGGCGTGTTTGCGATGGCGGCCGCGGTGTGCGCCGAGATCGACAGAGGTCCGCAGGAGTGGCGAGAGATCGCGCTCACGATCGTGCCCGGCATCACCGCGATGCTTGCCGTTGCCGCACGCGTCGGCGCTCCACTCGGACACGATTTCTGTGCGATATCCCTTTCCGACAATCTCAAGCCTTGGGAAACAATCGAGCGAAGATTGGATGCGGTTGCCCAGGCGGGCTTCGTGCTCGCGCTCTACAATCCCGCCTCGCGCGCGCGAGGCTGGCAGCTCGGCGCGGCATTCGAGTGTTTGCGCAAACTTTTGCCGGGACAAACCGTGGTGGTGTTCGGCCGCGCCGTGGGACGCAGCGATGAGACGGTGATCGTCACCACCCTTGCCGAGGCCGATCCCGGCATGGCCGACATGGCGACCCTCGTGATCGTCGGCTCGCGCGAAACGCGCGTCATCCCGCGGTCCGGCCGGCCCCCGCTCGTCTATACGCCGCGCGGGCTCGAAATGGTGAGCGCGTGATCGATCGCGACGAGAGCTTCCTCGACCGTCGCCAAGGCAGAAACCTGCGGCAGCGCCGGCCGGCTCACGAGCATGACCGGAAGGCCGAGAGCGCGCGCCGCTGCAATTTTGCCGTAGGCCGCCGCACCCCCGCTGTTGCGCGCGAGTATGACCTCGATGCCGTGTTGCAGAAGAAGTGCGCGCTCGTCGGCTTCGAGGAAGGGCCCGCGCTGTGCGATGTAGCTTGCATTGGGGAGCGCAGGCGAAGGATCGGGAAGCTCGACGCTCCGTATCAGATAATAATGCTGGGGCGCGGCCTCGAACTGGGCGACCTCCTTGCGGCCGAGTGCAAGGAAAACCCGGCGCGGTGTTTTACCGAGCGCCTGCACGGCCTTTTCGATATCCTGCACCTGGACCCAATGATCACCGGCAACGCGCCGCCAGGGCGGCCGGCGCAGAGTCACAAACGCAATGTTTGCTGCCGCTGCGGCGCGAGCTGCGTTGACCGAGATCTGCGCCGCGTAAGGATGCGTGGCATCGACGAGGACATCGATGCTTGCGCTTTTCAGATAATGGGCGAGCCCGTCTGCGCCGCCAAAACCGCCAATGCGCACCGGCACGTCTTGTGGCGCGGGCTCCTTGGTGCGCCCGGCGAGCGAGAGTATCACGGAAACATGCAGACGCGCTGCGAGTGCGCGGGCAAGCGCGCGCGCTTCGGTCGTGCCTCCGAGAACGAGGATGTGTCGCATGGGGACCGCTGAGCCGCTTGCCCGGCAAAGTGCCGCATCGACGCGCTGGCTGTCCATTGTGGGCATCGGAGAGGACGGCAGTTCGGGCCTCAGTCCCGCTGCGCACGCGCTGGTGAGCGGCGCTGAGATCGTGTTCGGGGGCAAGCGCCACCTTGCGCTCGCCGCTCCACTCATTCGCGGTGCCGCGCGTTTTTGGCCTTCGCCTTTCGAACGCGGCATCGAGGAGGTGCTCGCGCTGCGCGGACGGCAGGTCTGCGTCCTCGCCTCGGGCGATCCGTTCTTCCATGGCGTGGGTGCGGTGCTGGCGGCTCAGGTCGATGCAGCCGAAATGCTCGTTCTGCCATCGCCTTCCGCGTTCAGCCTGGCAGCGGCGCGTCTCGCCTGGTCGCTCCCCGCAACCGCACTTCTTTCTCTGCATGGCCGCGACCTCGACCTCGTGCGCCCGCACCTGCATCCGCGGGCGCGTATTCTAGCCCTCACGTCCGATGCAAATGGACCCCGTGCAGTCGCAAAGCTGCTCGCGCAAAGTGGTTTTCCCCGTTCCCGGCTCACGGTGCTCGAAGCGCTTGGCGGGCCGCGCGAATGCGTGCGCCGCACCACAGCCGCGGAATTCGATTTCGCCGACGTGCAGGATCTCAACACCGTGGCGATCGAGGTGGTCGCGGAAGACGACGCCACCATAATCCCGCGTGCACCCGGGCTCGCGGACGACATGTTCGAGCACGATGGTCAGATCACAAAGCGCGAAGTGCGCGCCGTGACGCTCTCGTCGCTGGCTCCGCTGCGGGGCGAACTCCTCTGGGACATTGGTGCAGGCGCGGGCTCCGTCGCTATCGAATGGATGCTATGCGACACATCGCTTTCCGCGATTGCGATTGAGAAGCACGCCAGCCGAGCCGCCCGCATCCGGCGCAATGCAGCGGCGCTCGGCGTGCCAGACCTGGAGGTGATCGAAGGCGAGGCGCCGGCGGCGCTTGCCAGCCTGCCTTCTCCTGCGGCGATTTTCGTCGGTGGCGGTGCGAGCGAGGTGCTCGATGCAGCCATTGCCATGCTCAACCGCGGGGGCCGGCTCGTGGTCAATGCGGTGACGCTCGCCACCGAAAATGATTTGCTCGGCCGGCATGCGGCCATGGGTGGCACGCTCACGCGCATCGCCATTGCACGTGCGCAAAAGCTGGGCGAGGAGGCAGGCTGGCGGCCGGCAATGCCGATCACCCAATGGACCTGGATAAAGACTTGATGATCGCGGCCGGCTGCGCGCGCGCAAACGCCGAGGTAACGCCGTGACCGTGCACTTTATTGGCGCCGGGCCCGGCGCGGCCGATCTCATCACCTTGCGCGGCCGCGATCTGCTCGCGCGCTGTCCCGTGTGTCTTTACGCGGGCTCGATCGTCTCGCAACAGTTGCTGATGCATTGCCGACCCGACGCCCGCGTGATCGATACCGCGCCGCTGACGCTCGACGAGATCGAGGCGGAATTCGTAGCCGCGCACGCGCAAGACAAAGACGTGGCGCGCCTGCACTCGGGTGATCTCTCGGTCTACAGCGCGGTTGCCGAACAGCTGCGCCGGCTCGATCGCCACAACATTGCGTATACGCTCACACCCGGCGTGCCCGCCTTTGCAGCTGCGGCTGCGGCGCTCGGTTGCGAGCTGACCGTGCCGGAAGTGGCACAGAGCGTCGTGCTCACGCGCATTTCCGGCCGCGCCTCGCGCATGCCGGAAGGCGAAACGCTGACTGCCTTTGCGGCGACACGCGCGACGCTCGCCATTCATCTGGCGATTGGCGGCATCGAGCGCATCGTCGCGGAGCTCGTTCCATTCTACGGCGCGGGTTGTCCCGCTGCCGTGGTAGTGTGGGCGAGCTGGCCCGAGGAGCGCGTTATCCGCGGCACGCTTGCCGACATTGCCGAAAAAGTCGCGGCAGAAAAGATCGAGCGCACGGCGTTGATCTTCGTGGGGCGCGCGCTCGATGCAAAAGATTTCCGCGACAGCGCGCTCTACGCTCCCGACTATGATCGTCGTTTTCGCCCGGGAGTGCGGGCCTCGACATGAATACCGCGGATGCAATCGCCGCATTGGGCAGCGAGATTACGGTGCTGGCGCCGGGGCATGTCTGGCTCGCAGGTGCCGGACCGGGCGATCCCGGTCTGCTGACGCTTCACGCGCTCGCCGGCCTCAAGCAGGCGGACGTGGTGGTGCATGATGCGCTCGTCGACAAGCGCATCCTCGCGCTCAAGGCCGCGCACACGCGGCTCGAATTTGCGGGTAAGCGCGGCGGCAAACCGTCTGCCAGCCAGGCCGATATCTCGAAGCGCCTGATCGAGCTTGCGCAAGGCGGCGAGCGCGTGCTCCGCCTCAAAGGCGGAGACCCTTCCGTTTTTGGCCGCGGAGGGGAGGAGGCTTTGGCGCTGGCCGCCGCGGGCGTGCCCTTCCGCGTCATTCCGGGGGTAACGGCCGGACTTGCGGCGCTTGCCGCAGCGTCGATTCCCGCAACCATGCGCGATATCAACCGCGCGCTCATCCTCGCGGCCGGGCACGGCGCCGATGAGGACGAATTCGATTGGGAACCGCTCGCGCGCACCGCGCAGCCGCTGGTGCTCTATATGGTCATGCACAATCTCGAGCGGGTCGCGAACGCGCTCATCCGCGGCGGGCGCGATGCAAAGACTCCGACCGCGGTGATCGCGGGCGCGACAACCCCGGCCGAGCGGATTCTCATTTCGACGCTCGCAGAGGTGGCGGAAACGGTCCGTGGGCAGCGTTTCGAGCCGCCGGCAATTGTCGTGGTGGGTGATATCGTCAATGTGCGCGCGCGTCTGCTCGCTCTAACCACCGCTATGAAACCGCAATGAGTGCGCGCGCACTGATTATCTCGGCTCCGCGCTCTGCTTCCGGCAAGACGACGGTTGCGCTCGGAATAATCGGCGCGCTCGCGCGCAGGGGCATTCGGGTGCGCGGCCTCAAGTCTGGCCCCGATTACATCGATACGGCATTCCATTCCGCTGCGAGTGGTGCACCCGCCTGCAATCTCGACACCTGGGCGATGCCGCCTGCGCTGCTCGACGCAGTGATGCAGGACGCCGCGGCCAGCGCCGACATGCTCGTCATCGAAGGCGCCATGGGTTTGTTCGACGGCATTGCCGGCGCTCCCGGTCGGCGCGGCAGCACCGCCGATCTGGCGCTGCGCTTCGGAATTCCAGTGCTGCTTGTGCTCGATGTCTCTGGACAATCGCAATCGGCCGCCGCCGTTGTGCGCGGCTTTGCATCCCATGATCCTTCGGTGCGCATCGGCGCCGTGGTGCTCAACCGCGTGGGCAGCAAACGACATGCAGAACTCGTGCGCGCGGCGATCGCTCCTTTGGAGGTTCCGCTCCTAGGCGCGTTGCTCCGCGACGAGGGGCTGCATATTCAGGAGCGCCATTTGGGACTCGTGCAGGCAGGCGAGCACGATGATCTGACGGCGCGCATTGATCAGATCGCGCGAGCGTGCGAACGCCATCTCGACATCGACACGATGATCACAATGGCTTCTCGTCCGCTCATTGCTGCGCAAGCGGGAATCCAGACAGGGTCGCTGCTAGCGCTGGCGCCACCCGGGCAGTGCATTGCGCTCGCATGCGACACCGCCTTCAGCTTCATCTATCCGCATCTCGTGCAAAGCTGGCGCCGCGCGGGGGCACAGGTGATGCCTTTCTCGCCCCTCGCCGATGAGGCGCCTCCCGAATGCTGTGACTGCTGCTGGTTGCCCGGCGGCTATCCGGAACTGCACGCGCCGGCTCTCGCGGCTGCGCAGCGGTTTCGCACCGGGCTCGCGAAGTTTGCGCAAACGCGCCCGGTGCATGGCGAATGCGGCGGCTACATGGTGCTCGGCCAAGGGCTCGAAGACGCACAAGGCGAGCGCCACGCGATGGCCGGGCTTCTCGGGCATTCCACGAGCTTCGCGCAACGCAAACTTCATCTCGGCTATCGCGAGGCGCGCCTGCTTTGCGACAGCCCAATCGGCGAAGCGGGCGCAATCGTGCGCGGGCACGAATTTCATTACGCAGAGCTCATGGACGGGGGGACTGATGATCCTTTTGTGGAGCTAAGCGATGGCGAGGGTCGGGCCCTCGGGTGCAGTGGAGCCCGATGCGGCCGTATCACCGGAAGCTTCTTTCATTTCATGGCGCCCGCGCAGGCACCATAACGCATAGCCCGGGATTTCGCTGTCGCTCAATCGAGGCTACAACTGCCTTCTCAACGCGAGAGGAAACCCCAATGAAAAATCCTTGGACTTTTCCGCTAATCCCGGTCCTTGAGGCACAGGGACCCTTCCGCCCAAATCAGATTTAACTGCCGGGGATAACCAGCAACGAGGCAATCCGTACCTTTCCCATCCGCCGAGATGTGGATCGGCGGTGCTTTACAGTGCCTCGCCAATGTGAACTACTTCATACAACCATAGCGTGCGGCTGTGGCAATTCCAGTCTGCAAAACACAAGGCATTCGCCTCCCGCACGCAAGGAGAGTATTCGCGGTGCGTCAGCTTTTGTTGCTCTCGATTGCGCTAGTCTCGATTGCATTCGCTCATGCTCGCGAACTCTTTCCGAGTCAGTATGCTCAAGTGCCGCCCGAGATTCAGGAATGGTTCCGCACCCAGAAAATTCCCGGAACTAAATCGTCCTGCTGTTCCGATTCAGACGGCGTGCATGGTGAGCAGGACGTGCGCAACGGCAAATACTGGACCCGCTTCGTTATCCAATATCATGCCTATGACTGTACCACAGCTAATCCGGGCGGATGTCTCGACAGGGGCATCAAGACTGAGCAAATCGATTGGATGCCAGTCCCCGATAACGCAGTGATTTATAATGCAAAGAACCCCTACCTTAATCCCATTATTTGGTGGCATCGAGAGGAAGCGATGGCGAACGGGGTTCGCATCCGGTGTTATGTGCCAGCGCCCGAATCATAATAGCAGTTAGCGAGTGGGATAGCGTTTGATGCCATGACAGTTACAAGAGCGCTCAAGAACTCTCGGCGTGAAAGATCCCGCTGGGAATAAACAAGAATTGACGCACAGGTTCCTCTTTTCAGCCGCTGGCCGCTACAGCGCCTCGTTAGACCGTCGTCCCCGGCGGCTGAAAACCTACACAGGAGCGGACGCATGCGGGGGTAGACCTTGATAAGCCCGGTGAGGGCCGCTGCGCCCCCTACAAAAGGGCGGGTGATAATGACGACGTACCGCGCCTTGTTCTCCGCCGTTACGCTCGACCCAACAACCAACGCACCAGCCCGGCCATCCGCAAACCTTGCGAACGCCGAGTCGAAATCGCTCTCATTTCGAGCTTCCGCGACAATGACCTGCCGCCTGAGCGTGTTCACCACTGCAAGCAGATTCTGCAACGCTTCCGCTGTGCCAGGAGTGTTTGGATTAGCAAGATGGGCGACTGTGGTTGCTTGGGGAACCAGCTCGTGGAGTAAATCGAGCCGCTTTGGTACGAGCTCCAGCGTGCGAAAGGTCACTCCGGTGACATTACCGCCCGGCCGGTCGAATTTGGCGACAAGACCATCCCGCACAGGATCAGCGCCAGACAGGAAGACGATTGGTATGGCTGTGGTGGCGGCCTTTGCTGCCAACCCGGGCAGGTTTGTACCCATTGCAAGTATCACGGCTACCTGACGGCGAACCAAGTCAGCTGCCAAATCCGGCAGTCGATCGGCTTCGTTATTCGCCCAGCGGTAATCAATTGCGACGTTCTGACCTTCGATATAGCCAAATTGTTTCAGGCCCTCGCGTACTGCGGACGCCGTGTATGAAAAAGGCACGGAAGAGCCCAAATGTAGAAACCCGACCACCGGCATTGCTGGCTGCTGCGGCCGCGCTGCGATCGGCCACGCTGCTGCCGCGCCGCCTAGCAGCGTGATGAACTCGCGCCGTTGTAGCGGTAGGGACGTGCGTTTCATCGCACGCCCCCCACACAGAACCGTACGTGCGGCTTTCCCGCATACGGCTCCCACCTCGGGTGTGTAACGGCGCGTCTTGCCGTATACGCTCCAGCGCCTTT
>JBEVJT010000267.1:0-3662 GCA_040510075.1 Xanthobacteraceae bacterium
AACGCGAACGTTGAACGGGTTGTCACCGCGGTTGATGGGCAAACGCTGACGCTGAAATACAAGGACGGAGAAAAGAAAATCTTTGTCCCCGCCAATACGCCCATTGTTGTTTACGTGCAGGGGGACAAGAGCGATCTCAAGCCTGGCGCCAAAGTCTTCATCGCCGCGATCAAACAGCCCGATGGAACGCTGCAAGGTCGCGCGTGGCGCGTCGGTCGGGATGGAGTAACGCCGCCTATGTAACCTTGCGTTGTCGTCCTTAGTAGCCGTCAGAAATCTGCCGTCAGGCAAGACGAGGTCGACTGAGAGGAGATTGTCGAAGATCGAGCTCAGGGCAGAAGATCGATGAGGCTAACCGCCGACCCGTTCACATTACTCTTTGCCGAGGCGGTGCGCGCTCCGCGGGTGGGAATGATCGTGCCGCGCATAATGCTGGCGCAGCAGGTCCTTGCCGTAGTCGTTGCCGTTCGGAGTGCGCACGACCGTGTGGATATGATCGCGCGTGGGTTCGTCGTTCGCATAGACGATTCCTGGCTGGTGGTCGAATTCGATGAGCACGACTGGACTGTAGATGCAGTAGTAGAAGGGGCCGTGGTCGTCGTACGCGCCAATCCAGGAAAAGTGCGTGTCGCGCAGGTGATCGAACGCCTCCTCGAGCCGGATTTCCGCATGGCCCGGGCGCAGGCGATGCAGGTAGACGCCGATCAGATCGCGTAGCACGCCCTGCTGCTTGGAGCTGAGATCGTCGTAACGGATGCCTTCGTAGGGCATGCGGACGTTGTCGTTGTAGGCGGCCGTTAGCAGCTCGCCCGGCAGCAGCGTGCCGATGATGGCCTTGGCCTGCTGCTCGGGGCTCAATTCCCGCATCATGGCGAGACCGACAGCCTCCTCGGCCCGGAACACCTGCGTGCCGGCGTACTTGCCGGACTCTGCGAACACGGGCTCGGAGCCCATGAACTGCGGGGTGAGCACTAGCTGATCACCCAGTATGAAGCAGTTGATGATCAGATGATGGCCGTCGAACTGCCAGCCCCAGGGCTCGAACGCCGACGGCGTGCCGAAGATGCTGAACCAATAGTACCACTTGCTGTATTCCTCGGTGAGTCCGGTGAGCTCGCAAGCATGCTCGTTCAGCTTCATGACGTTGTGTGCGGTCTCGAATCCGCTGGCACTCAGCGCGCTGCCCACCAACGCGAGTGCGGCCTCGCGTTGCGCGGCAGTAAGCTCGTGGAGCCCCAGGCCGTGGCGCATGAGGAATGGATGCACATTGGACCATGAACGCCATACGTCGCTCTGGATATTGAACGAGACCTGACGCTGCTGTCGCAAATCGAGCGTCGCCAGGAAATCGCGCGCCGCCCGCAAAATGGGTTCGAGTGATACCCCGGTCTTGCGCACGGGGAACAGCCCCGGCCGGACGATTCCGTCAGCTGTGATGCCACGGAATTCCTCGCACAGCGATTCCCGAGCCCGCACCAGCATGCGCTGCAGGAATTCGGAATATTTCGGGGGAGGCTCGTACGCCGGCATCGGCAGGCGGCGCCGAAGTGGCGGGGGCCGGCGGGCCGGCACGGGGCTGAGCGAACGCGCGTAATCGTGACTCATGTCGACCCAATGACCTAGACCGCGCATGTTCCGGATGGCTCCCGCACCGACTTCTGCTTGATCGGCATGAACTGCGGACAGGCGCGCACATCGAGCGCCACGGACGGTCCCGGATATGGATTATAGACTATCGCCGCCAATTGCGCGATTAGGAATACTGTGACCACGAAAAGCACCGCGACGGGAGAGTGAGATGGAGACGGTAGCTCAACAACGTGCAGGCGCTCAGAGGTCCGGCACGTCCCCCCTCTATCAAGTGCTCGCGGAGGATATTGTGGCGATGGGCGTCGAGGCGGTCTTTGGTCTTATAAGCGATGATACCGCTCTACTCGCTACAGCGTTGGACACTTCTGGGGCACGGTTCTACGGCGCACGACACGAGAACTGCGCCATAGCCATGGCTGACGGATACGCCTATGCCGCCGGCCGGTTGGGCGTGGCCGTGATCGGACGGGGACCCGCGCTCGCCAACGGCCTGCATGGCGCGATTTATGCGAGTCGTACGGGCTCCCCTGTGCTCCTCATCTACGGCGAGGCGGCGACGGTAAGCCAACCCAACGGGTTGGGTCCAGATTATAAGGCAATCGACGGGCCCGGTGTGCTTAGAGCGGCCGGATTGCGCACGTTCTCGGCCACCAGTCCACAAGCGGCGCGCGCGGTGCTCGCCGATGCCGTCGCGGCTGCGATGACCGGCGCTGCGGTGAGCTTGCACTTGCCGACAAACGTGCAGCTCGCCGAAATTGAACGGCCGGAGAAGCCGCTGCTGATTCGGCAGATCGAACGAAACGCAGCTCCGGCCAAACCGCAATCCATCGCGGCGGCCGCGGCGCTTCTGTCAAAGGCCACCCAGCCACTCATCGTGGCTGGGCTCGGGGCACACCGCGCCGGCGCTCGCAAGGCGATCGAGGCGCTCGCCGAGAAGATAGGTGCGCTCCTCGTTACCTCAGCACGAGGCAAGGATCTGTTCCGCGGCAATCTTAATAACCTCGGCATCATTGGCTCGTTCTCACATTCCATTGCGCGTCGTATGGCGGATCAGGCTGACTGCGTACTGGTGTTTGGCGCGAGCCTGAATTTTCTCACCACGAGCTTCGGAACATCGCTGCCGCAGGTGCCGCTGATCCAGGTCGATGCGGTGCGCACCAATATCGGCCGCTGGTTTGCCGCCGATGTGGGGGTGGTCGGCGACGCACGTCTCGTGGCCGAGCAACTCTTTGAAACGTTGCCCGAGCGATCGGCCGGGGCAAAACCCTTCCATGGCGAGGCTACGCGTAAGCTCATCTCCGCCTTTGATTTGGCGCGGGACTTTCAAGCTGCAAATACAACCCGCACGCTTGATCCGCGCACTCTCGCTCTCGAGCTCGAGAAGCTATTACCGCAAGACCGCAACATCGTGGTGGACGGCGGCAATTTCCTCGGGGTCGTGCCTTACTTGAACGTTCCCGATCCGGGCTGCTTCAAGATGATCGGGGACTTCGCCTCGATCGGCCTTGGCTTCGGTGCTGCGCTCGGAGTCGCCAAGGCCCAACCAGACAAAACCACAGTGCTGGTTGTCGGCGACGGCGGCTTTCTGATGACGATGGGAGAGCTCGAGACGGTAGTGCGAGAGGATCTGCCGATAGTGATAGTGCTGATGAACGATTGTGCCTATGGCGCAGAGCTGCATTTTCTGAGGCTCAGGCAGCAGCCCGTGACTAAATCGGTGTTCCCGGACGTGGATTTTGCGCCAATCGCAGAGAGCTTCGGTTTTGAGGCTGCGACCATCCGCACGCTGGAGGACTTGCACAAGCTCGCCGCGAAGCTTCGGAAACCCGACGGGCCAATCTTTCTTGACTGCAAGATTAATGCCGATGTCGCTGCTCCCTTCATGAGCGAGTTCGCCCAGTTCGAGGGACGTCATTAAGTGTGGCGGGTTTGGTGTTCACGCGATCTGGGTCGCTGGGTCGCAAGGCTGGCGTCGCCGCTGGGCGGCGGTGCTCAAAGCGCGCCCATGAATCGGGCTCCAGTTCGATTTCTTTTGTCTTTTTGGGCTTGATGGTCATGACCATACCTGACGC
>JBEVJT010000268.1:0-11356 GCA_040510075.1 Xanthobacteraceae bacterium
CAGTTCGGGGTCCCGAGCTGTTCCGACTCTGTTGGGGCCATCAGGCGTCGCTGCGTTAAGCAATAATTAACGCACGGGCGAGTCATTCAGGCCCGTGAGCGCAACTGCGGCTTTCCTGCAACACTATGCAAATACTATGGAATCCGGCCCCCATATAGCTGGAAGTAACCCATCGTTTTAGCTAATTGAGAGTAGATAAAATGAGTCGAACGCCAGATTTCGACGCGCCACATAGCGGCAAGAGGGGGAGCTATGGCGATCCGGGGGACCGCACTTCTATTGATCGGGTTGATGCTCGGTGGGTGCATGCAGGCAACCATCGATCCTGCGAGTGACGCGAATCTCACGCCGCGCGATCGCAAGTTGTTGGCCAATGCGCCTTATGCGCGCGTGGCGCCGCCACCGCAGTACCAGCGCAGCATCGTGCAATACCATCGCAAGGAGGCGCCGGGATCGATCGTCATCGATACCGATGCGCGCTACCTCTATTACGTCCTCGCTGACAACAGGGCGATCCGATACGGAGTTACCGTCGGCGAGGAGGCACTCTCCTGGTATGGCATCGCCAAGGTGGGCCGCAAGGAAGAGTGGCCGACCTGGACCCCCACGGCAGAGATCAAGCGCCGCTTGGGGAACATCCCCGATCATATGGAGGGTGGGCCACATAACCCGATGGGAGCGCGCGGCATCTATCTTTATCAGGGCAGTAAGGACACGCTGTTCCGCATCCACGGAACCAACCAGCCTGAACTCATCGGACAAGCGATTTCCTCGGGTTGTATCCGGATGACGAACGAGGACGTGATCGACCTTTACAATCGCGTGAAAACGGGCGCGATCGTTGTGGTGCTTGCGCCAAATCAAGGAGACTCCCCGTTCAATCCGCGCGTGGCAAACGCTGCCGGGATCTGGGAGCGAAGCTACTAAGCTACTGAGTAATCGAGGGGGCCGGGAACGGCGCCGGACTGGGGGGTCCGGCGCCGTTTCATTTTGGCTAGGGTATTTTGTGGAGCATGATCTTTCCCGAAAACCGGTTCCCCCTTTTCGAGCTCATGCCCTGGGCGCTAGGCGAGTTGCCGGCTACTCACCCAGGTGATGGTTCGGTCGAGCGCGCGCGCAAGGCGGGCAAATAATTCGTCGATCTCGGCAGGCGCGATGATGAGCGGCGGGCATATCGAGATCACATCCCCGGCCAGAAACCGCACGATCAATCCCTCTTGTTGCGCAAACCTCACCGCTTGCGCAGCCACCCCCGCCTTCGCGTCGAATGATCGTTTGGTCTCTTTGTCGGCAACAAGCTCGATGCCGCCGACGAGTCCCATACCGCGCGCTTCGCCGACCAGCGGGTGATCGGCAAGCCCTGCGAGTCTCGCCTGGAACTGGGGTGTCTTGCGCGCCGCCTGCTCTACAATGCGCTCGCGCGCGTAGATTTCCAGCGCCTTGACCGCAACGGCCGCCGACACCGGATGGCCGGAATAGGTGTACCCGTGCGCAAACATGCCGATCTTTTTGCTCTCTTCGAGCAGGGCACCGTACATGGTTTCCGGAACCGTCACTGCTGATAGTGGGGCGTATCCCGAAGTCAGTGCTTTCGCGATCGTAATCGAATGTGGTTCGTATCCAAGCGCGCAGCATCCAAAGGGAGTTCCAAGCCGGCCAAAACCGCAGATCACCTCGTCGGAGATCATGTAGATGTCGTATTTGCTGCACACCTGCGATATTTCGGCAAAGTAACTGGCGGGCGGCACGATCACTCCGCCCGCACCCATGACCGGTTCGGCAATGAACGCGGCAACCGTCTCCGGCCCCTCTGCGAGGATGAGCTCTTCGAGCTCGCGCGCCAGTCGCGAGGCAAAATCATTTTCGCTCTCGCCATCGTGAGCGTAGCGATAATGATGCGGGCAGGACGTGTGGAGAATGCGCGCAATCGGCAAATCGAATTCGCGATGATTATTGACGAGGCCCGTGAGCGAGGCGGCAGCCACCGTGACGCCGTGGTATGCGCGGGTGCGGCTGATGATCTTCTTTTTCTCCGGCCGGCCAAGCGCATTGTTCATGTACCACACGAGCTTGACTTGCGTGTCATTGGCCTCGGAGCCTGAAGAGCAAAAGAAAACCTTGGAAGTTGGTACGGGGGCCATCTCCTTGATGCGCTCGGCGAGTTCGATCGCTGGGTCGTGGCTCAACCCAGTAAAAAGATGCGCAAAGGAAAGCTTGCGCATTTGCGCGGCCGCAGCCTCGACGAGCTCTTCGTTGCCGTAGCCCAATGCGGCGCACCATAAGCCGGCCATGCCTTCGAGATATGGCCGGCCCTCGGTGTCATAGACGAACACGCCCTTGCCGCGCTCGAGAACGAGTGGCCCGCTTTCTCGCAGCGCGACAAGGTTGGCGTACGGATGCACTAGCGTCTCGACATCGCGGGCGGCGACATTGCTGAGCGGCGGCATGGCTAGCCTCGTGCGGGCCGCGGTCGTGGCAATGGCACGGCGGAAGCAGCAGGACTCGCCTCCTCCTCTTCTTCGCGTATTTCCCAGTGGCACATGCGATGCCCTCCCCTGCGTTCGGCGAGATCGACGTGAATATGGTCTTCGTGATAGCCGTCCGATCCAGGCCCCAGCACCGTCATAAATCGCGAGCAGGTGCGCGCGCGCAGCCGCGCGCGAAACTCTCTATCGAGCCGCAGGTCGGTCAGCCGAACCACCCTGCCATTCGCAAGCCCTAGCGAGCGAACGTCCAGCGCATTTGCTTTGCCGTGTTCGGATAACTTCGCGCCAAAGATACGATTGCGGCCCCTGCAATCGTATGAAGCGTAGTTGTCAATGCTCTTGAGCGCGCTACCGAGCGCGCGCGCGGCTGGTGCAATATCCTGCCGTACCCAGGCGGCGATGACCTCGGCGAAGCGGCAATTGACTGTTGCAGGCGGCGTCACGGCGACGCGGCTCTTGTCCGGGAGGACAACGGCCTCAAGCTCGACCAGGTCTTCCCCACCGCATTCGCCCGGCCCCAGGATCGGAGGCAACGAGGGCGCAATGACGAGCTTGTCCGTCAAGCGCAGACGACAGGCGGAAGGTGCCGGCTGATCGGCAGCCGAAGGATTACCTTCCGGAGGGCGAGGGCGCGGCAAGGGCGTCGTTTGGGCGAGTGCTGATCCGTCAGTCACGAGTGCCATGACGAAGATGACGAGCGCGCTCAGGTGCCCCACCGGATCGATATCGGCGCGAATTGCGACCTTAGAACGGCCGGACTGCATGGGCATGCTCAATTGGCTTGCCTGCGCCATTTCGCTAGATTCTGCTCAAGAACATAATCGAAAACCCGGATGCAGGAGGACGCGCTGTGCTTGGTTTGATGCAGGATTGGCCATTGCTCTGTCATCGCATACTTGACCATGCGGCTGCCAATCATGCCGACCGATCGGTGGTCACCCGCTCCGTTGAAGGCGCAATCCATACGACGAATTACGCCCAGATACGGGCGCGCGCGTTGCGGGTCGCCCAGCGGCTTGAGCGCGACGGCGTTCGGCTGGGGGACCGTGTCGCCACGCTCGCCTGGAATACCTGGCGTCATTTCGAGGCCTGGTATGGCATCATGGGCATCGGCGCGATCTATCACACGGTCAATCCGCGGCTGTTCGCCGATCAGATCACCTGGATCATGAACCACGCCGAGGACCGCGTGCTCCTGACCGACCTAACCTTCGTCCCTCTGCTGGAGAAGATTGCCGACAAGCTTCCTCGCATCGAGCGCTATATCATTCTCACCGATGCGGAGCATATGCCGAAAACGTCGCTCAAGGATGCGCTGCCCTACGAAGAGTGGATCGGCGCGGTCGACGGCGATTTTGCCTGGAAGACTTTCGATGAGAACACCGCCGCTGGCATGTGCTACACGTCGGGCACCACCGGTAATCCAAAGGGCGTGCTCTACTCCCACCGCTCGAACGTCCTGCATGGGCTCATGGCGAACAGTCCCGACGTGAAGGGCCTGTGCTCGCGCGACATCGTGCTGCCGGTCGTGCCGATGTTTCATGCAAATGTCTGGACGCTCAACTTTTCCGCGCCCATGGTGGGCGCCTCGTTCGTTTTGCCGGGATGCAAGCTCGATGGCGCGTCGATATATGAGTTAATGGACCGGTACAAAGTGACGATAAGTGCCGGCGTGCCTACCGTATGGCTGATGCTGTTGCAGCATCTTGCTGCAACCGGGAACAAGCTGCCGTATCTGAAAAAGGTGGTGATCGGCGGCTCCGCCTGCCCCCGCGCGATGACCAAGACTTTTCAGGATGAGTATGGGATCGACGTCGTGCACGCCTGGGGCATGACGGAGATGAGCCCGCTCGGCACCTGTTGTACCATGAACCCGGAATATGCCGACCTCGATGGCGAAGCCCGCATCGACGTGCAGCAGTCGCAAGGACATGCTCCCTTCATGGTGGAAATGAAGATCACCGATGATGCGGGGCGGCGGCTTGCCTGGGACGGCAATACTTTTGGACGTCTCAAGGTGCGGGGGCCTGCTGTGGCGCGCGCCTATTTCAAGGAGAATGCGAACATTCTCGATGACGAAGGTTTTTTCGATACCGGCGACATCGCCACCATCGACCACCATGGTTACATGCGCATCACCGATCGCGCGAAGGACGTTATCAAGTCAGGCGGGGAGTGGATTTCATCCATCGATATCGAAAACCTGGCGGTGGGGCATCCCAAGGTAGCGGAAGCCGCGGTCATCGGTGTGAAGCATCCCAAATGGGAAGAGCGGCCCTTGCTCATCATCGTGCTTAAAGAAGGAGTAACTGCAACGCGCGAGGAGATCCTCGCCTTCCTGCGCGGCAGGATCGCTAAGTGGTGGTTGCCGGACGAGGTCGTCTTCGTCGACGAGATTCCGCATACGGCGACGGGAAAAATCCAGAAGACGGCTCTGCGCGAGCGCTTCAGGGACTTTGTGTTATCGGGGGTCGCCGCGGTCTCGTGACGCAGCGCCTCGATTGCCTCTCCTGAGCTTCGAACCGGCGTCCCGCTCCACAATCGCACTCGGAATGGTATTGCAACACTTCCCTGGCTCGCTTGCCGCGATTTTGCTGCGAAGTGCGGGCACCACTGCCTCATAAATGGCCAAGCGCTACATCCATTCCGAACCGACCTCTCGTCTTGCCGTCTGGGCGCGACGCATCGCAGGATTTGCATTCGCGGCTACTTTTCTGGCCGTGCTCATCGTGCGCTCCGGCATATTGGAGATCAAACCGGCGCTCGCGACCTTTGCCGGCGCGCTCGCAATTGCGGTCGTAGCACTACTGGTCGCCGTTGCGGCTCTCATCGCAATCTGGATGGAAGGCCTCGCCGGATTGGGCGCGGCCTTATCCGCCATGGCCATCTCCTTCGCACTCCTGGCCTATCCGGCCTATCTCGGTGTGCGCGCTTACCGGCTGCCTTGGATCTACGACGTCACGACCGATCCAATCGACCCGCCGAAGTACGAGGCGCTTGGCCGCGCGCGGCCGCGCGACGCCAATCCCGTGACCTATGCGGGTCTTTACGCGGCCGAGCAGCAGCGCGTCGCCTATCCGGACATCGGGCCGCTTGGCACGAACGCCAATGTGCAATCCGCATATCGCGCGACGCTCGCGGTGATGAACAAGCACAAGGATTCCTTCTTGGCGCCCTATTGGCGCGTGATCGAGGCGCGCGAGCCCATTACGGGGCGGCGCGACGGACGCATCGAAGCGGTGGCCTATTCGTCATTCATGGGCTTTCGCGACGACGTCTCGGTGCGCGTTCGCGAGGAGCCGGACGGCGCGCGCATCGATGCGCGCTCTTCGTCGCGCTACGGCTCCTTCGATTTCGGCACCAATGCCTCGCGTATCCGCCGGCTGATGAACGACATCGAGGACGCCATTCGTTCGCAGAAGACGGAACGTGAGCGCCCGCGGGCGGCAAGCCCCCCGCCCAAGGGAAAGAAGACCACCGCAGGCAAGAAAGAGCAGCCTAATCAGGCGAGACGATAGCGGGCTTCGGCTGCGCTTCTTCCGTCGCTGAGCACAACACCGCGTTCGAGCAAATCCTCGAGATGCGCAAGGACCGAGAGTCCGGCCGCGTGCACGAGCCGCGGATCAAGCCCGATATAGACCGCTCGCACACTAGTCGGGATATCGGCATCGCCCTTGCCCAGGCGGTGGAGACTCGATGCCTCACGCGCCTGGCGGTGACGAATATCGTGCTGCACGAAACGGGGCGCGTCGCGCACGGCGCCGCCGTGCCCGGGCAGGTATATCGGCTCGCTCCGGCGCACGAGCTTCTCCAACGAGGCCACGTAATCGCGCATGCACCCATCTGGCGGCGCTACGACTGGTGTCGACCAAGCCATCACATGGTCGCCCGAGAACAACAATTTCGGTTCCCGCAGCGCGTAGGCCATGTGATTTGCCGTGTGCCCCGGGGTGGCCACTGCCTCGATCGTCCAATCGGCACCGCGCACAATCTCGCCATCGGCAAGCATGCGATCGGGCCTGAACCCGACATCATTGCTCGCCTCAAGACGCGCCGTCTCACCGACGTGGAGCGGGCGCGCCGGTCGATGCGGCCCCTGCGCGAGCACAAGCGCGCCGGTTGCCGCCTTGATGCGAGCAGCGGCGGGCGAATGATCGCGATGCGTGTGGGTAACGAAAACATGCGTGACCGTTTCACCCCGCACGGCATCGAGCAAAGCCCCGATATGGCGCTCGTCGAGGGGCCCCGGATCGATGATCGCGACGTTCCCGCGCCCGACAATGTAGGAAACTGTGCCCTTGAACGTGAATGGGCTCGGATTGTTCGCCAGGAGCCGCCGCACACCCGGCATCACCTCCTCCGGAACCCCAGGCGCGAGATCGAATTGTTTGTCGAACGGAACGTCGTCGCTCATTTGCACGAAACCTGAACAGAAGCCGGAGTGTTGGGCAGCGAAGCGATTTGTCCGTAAGGCAGCACTCAGGCGCAAAACCGCGCTGCCGGCTATTTCAGCACCTGCCCCATGTCGCGGATGCGGCGCGCCATCGCCCCCATGATGTAGAGCGCAAAATTCGGCACTTCGTCGACCATGAAACGAAATTTTCGCGCATCGATCAGTGAGAGTTCGCAGTCTTGCTTGACGCGAGCGGTTGAGGAACGTGGCGCCTGATCGATCATAGACATGAAACCAATAGCCTCGTTGGGCCCACAGATCTCGACAACCTTATCCCACAGCACCATCTCGATGACCCCCGACTGCACGACATACATGCAGTTACCGGGATCCCCCATACTGAAGACAATGGTGCCGGCCTTGAAGATGAGATTGGTGCCTGCGCCCCTGGCAAACTGGCGCATATCGATCTCGGCGCTCATGCACCCCTCCCGCTAATTTCGGTCCCGCGCAACGATATACCGGTGCAGTGGCCGGCGCGGTAGTTGCGAGGTCAAACTCGCGCCTGCTTTCCACGGTCTGCGCGACAACCCCTTGGTTCGACCCGGAAAGATGCAACCCGGCGATCGCAACGTGCAATAACAGGCCCGAAAACAGACCCCGCCCAGTTGACGGCCCCCGCATGTGAGCCATTCACCACAACCAATCCCCCGCAACATTCACCCAGATCCACGCTCATCCATCAACAGTTCACCAGGCTCCCATCCCCGGCAGTCTGCGGTCCTGCGAAGCTGGCCCGGATGGCCAGGCTCGAACGATGTGGTGCGCGGAATTCGACCTGGTTAAGCTTGCGTGGGAGTTGCAGAATGCGGGCGCACTTGGTTTCGATTGGATTGCTCCTGTCGCTGTTGTTGATCTGCACTGCAGATAAGAAGCTCTCGGCGCAGGACCCCACGACCTCAGCGCGCCCTGAGCTCAGGATCCCGCCCGCGATCGAGGCGGGCGCGAAGCTGCCGTCGATCCTCTCGCGGTACAATGCGTATTTCGCCCGCCGGGGCAGCGGACGCGGCTCAGGGTATCGGCAATACTCGCGCGCGCTCGAGTTCACCGCGCCCCGGCTCTATCCCTCGGGCGACTTCGTCAACACTACCGCGCTGACCTGGCTCAATCACTTTCGCGCGGTGCGCGCGCCGGAATTCCTCGCAGCGCGGCAGGCGGCGCTTGCCGCCGGGATCGGAACGGGCAATTGGCGACTGATGGGACCGCTGCAGTCGCTGGAGCGGGCGGACGCCGGGGATGCCGGCCGCGTGAACGTGATCGCATTCGATCCCGCCGACGCGAAGACGATCTATATGGGGACTCCTCTGGGAGGCCTGTGGCGCACGCAGGACGGCGGCGCGACCTGGACTTCGCTCACGGACGGCCTGCCGATGCTCGCCGTCACCGACATTGCCATCGATCCCCAGGCGCGGGCAACGCTTTATCTTCTCACGGGCGACGGTGAGGGAGGCGAGGCCAACCATGGTCCTCCATCCATCGGCGTTCTCAAGAGTGCCGATGGCGGCGAGCACTGGGCAACGACCGGGCTCGTGTGGAATTCGACGCAGCGCCATTACGGCCATCGCATGGCCATTCACCCGCGCGTTCCTAGCATTCTGCTGGTAGCAGCTACGGCCGGGCTCCTGCGCAGCACGGACGGCGGCGGTACGTGGCAGACGGCGCTTTCGGCAGGCGTGCAGAATCCATTCTGGGATGTTCTGTTTCACCCACTCGATGCATCGGTCGTGTATGCCGCCACCACCACTGATGTTTATCGTTCTCTCGATGCTGGAGAGACATGGACAAGGCTTGAGGGTGGACTGCCGAGCTTTACCGACCGGAGCGACCCGAATTTCAGCAACCGCATACGGCTCGCCGTCACTCCCGCAAGTCCCGACATACTTTATGTGCTGTATGGGTCCCGCTTCGGGTTCGTCAACGGTCTCTATAGGTCCGAGGATCGCGGCAACATGTTCGAGAAGCGCTCGAGCACGATGCCCGTGTCCAAAGATCCGAATGCTCCGCGGCCGGTCGACCTGACCAAGCCCAACATCCTCGGCTACAACCCAAACGATTTTGAATCTCAATCCAACTACACGCTTGCGATGGCGGTGTCTCCGACCGACGCCGATCGGGTTCATGTCGGCGCGGTCGATACCTGGAGGTCGGACGACGGCGGCCGCACCTGGAAGCAGACTTCGCGCTGGTTCGGTCCGGGCGAGGCCAGGTACATGCACGCCGATATGCATTTCCTCGCATACCGCGACGGCGCGATCTATTCGGCGAATGACGGCGGTCTTTATCGCTCCGACGACGCAGGCGAGACCTGGACCAGCATCACCAACGTGACCAGCGCTTTCTCCATCGCGCTCGTTTATCACGTCTGCGGCACGCCCCAGGACGAGAATTTGTTCTATTACGGCGCGCAGGACAATGGCACGTATCGGCTGCTGCTCAACGGTGCGACCAAGCGGATGTGGACCGGCGATGGGATGGCCTGTCAGATCGATCCGCGGGATACGAACATCGTCTATTCGAGCTACGTTCGCGGCGAGCTTTTGCGTTCCGACAAAGCGCTCGAAGAGCCGGACGGGGGGACCGCAATCAGGCCGCGGATCGGCGACGAACCGGTGCCGGGCCCGTGGCTGACACCATACGTGTTGGGTCCGCAGGATCCGGACAGCGTCTACGCCTGCTACACGGACGTGTGGTTGAGCCCTGACCGGGGATCCACGTGGAAGAACCTGAGCAACGGCGCATTGGGGGCAAGCAAGCAGTGCGTGCAGGTGGCCGTCGCACCGAGCGATCCCAGGGTGATCTACGTGGCCAAGGATGCCGAGTGGGATGCCATGCACATGATCGGTCATGGCGACCCGCGCACGCCGTTCCTGGGAGGCGGCGGCGTGTTTCGCAGCAGCGACGGCGGGCGGACGTGGCAATTGATCAGCGGCGAGCTGCCGCTAGCGAAAGCGGGCCTCACCAACCTCGCAGTGAGTCCGACCGACGCACGCAAGGCGTGGGTCACCTTTTCCGGCTACAGCAGCGGGGTCAAGGTGTTCGCAACGGATGATGGAGGCATAAGCTGGAAGAATGTCTCGCCCGGATTACCCAATCTGCCGGCCAATGCGATCGCGGCCAAACGCGGCGACACCAACGGCATCTATGTCGGCATGGACAGCGGCATCTTTTATCGCGACGACCGCCTGGACAGCTGGGTGCCGTTTGCGGACGGGTTGCCGAATGTGGTGGTCATCTCGCTGCTGATCGATGAGTTACGGGGCAGGCTCATCGCCGGGACCTTCGGCCGCGGCGTCTGGATGACCGATATCGCTTCCCCGTGCACCGCCAATTGTGCCGATGCACCAGGCAGCCGGCTCGCGCGGGCACGGCCCAATCCGCCCGCCTTACGCGGCTCCTATATCGGAACTTTGGAGGCGTTTGAGTGAATGCCAAACCAGCGATCTGCGGCCATACAGCCTCACAGCTCCGCAAGCACGCGTCAGTCTGTAAAATCAATCACCCAAATATTATTTGTTACGCCAACGCCGATTGTTTTCCATTGCGGTGTCAGCATGTTTTCACGATGCCCTGCAGAATCGATCCATTTCTGCAAGATGAACTCCGCGCCCCCGCCTGTTGAGCCGCTGCACGCCGCGTTTTCCCGGAAGCGCCGACCTGGAAACCGGGCTCGCATCCGCTCGCGGTAGTTATGCTCGTGATATAGAAACCAGCAGGCGTTGTGCCGGTCCAGTTGGTCGGACCAATATTGCGCTTCGCGGCTGACCGCAGCATCCAACTGGACGGGTTTGAGTCCATTTTTCTCGCGATACTGATTGACAAGACGACACATGAGCGCAGGCTTTTCGTTTCCGGGGCAATGTGGATCGCGCACAGCCTCACGTGCCTGCTTGCGATTTGGAGAATTGGGCTGCGGCGACGATTCCGAGTATTGGAGGCTGGGTTGCTGCTGAAGTTGCCGATGGTGTTCCATAGCATCGTCGTTGATTTGGCGACCTGGAACAGCCGGAGACCAGCCCTGGGTCTCAACGAAAAGAACGAGCGCGGTGATCAATAGCAAAGTCGGTTTCATGCCTTCGGAAACTGCCGATTCTGTGCGTGGAAACAGAAGCAGTGCATGAACGCAGCGCGTTTGCCCAGCCCATAAACGCGTCACCTGACACCGCCTGATCAGCGACGCGGCCGCAGCAAAACCGGGCCATAAAGAACCGCGAATCCGGCGAACGCAACAATCCAGCCCAGAGCCGCAATGTGAATGAGAGGCATCATCCATGCGGGCCACAGAGCAGCAAGGATTCTTGTCAGCGCGGCGAGCACGACAGCCGCATAGATCGTTTGCGTACCCGTGCCGGCGACAAGATCATGCCCGGTGTGACTCAGGCTTGCCCGCGTCATGACGGCGAGCGTCATTGTTCCCACG
>JBEVJT010000269.1:0-4425 GCA_040510075.1 Xanthobacteraceae bacterium
AAGCAAATGAAGGCGGATGCGGCGCAGGCCGAAGCACACTTCCAGAAGCTGAAGCAGGCCGGCAAGGAATCCTGGACGGCGCTGAGCGCGGCCTTGACGGAGTCGCGCAAGGCGTTCGATCGGGCAAATCAGCAGGCGTGGGACGCACTTAAGCGCGCTTCCTGAGCCCGCTCTCGCGCTCGGATTTCGACCCAGGCCGTTGACCTTGAATGGGTGCCGCACATGGCCGTCGATGTCGTTGTGTCGCGCGAATTGAAGTCATTGCAAGATGAGCAAGTTCGTTGGCGGCAGCGAAGGCTTGCGGCACGCCCTGGTCAATCCGAGCGATGTTCAACGAGGAGATTCCGACCCTCCACGAAACCACGCTTGCGCATCGGCGAGAAAGAATGGATACGCGGCTCCTAGGCCCGGACGGTCGAGCGATGGACTAATCACACCGACGCGCGCGACCGGCCCGCGCTCGCTGACAAAGCGGCCAGCGCTTCAGCACGTCGGTTGATCAAGGCGGCTTCATCGGCCCTCGAACCAATATCGAGTACGCTCCGTTCGTTTGTCGTATGTGCTTGCGAACTGACTGTTTTGCGCGGATGATGTCGTGCGCACCTATAGCGAGGTATTAACATGCTGCCACATGGTTTAAGCCGAACGATTACTTCGGCGTCCATGCTCGTGCCGAACGTAGCCTTGGCACATCCGGGTCACGGCGGCGATGTCGGCTTAGTGCATGACCTGGAGCATCTGCTCGCGGCGCTCGAACCCGCGTTGGCGATCGTGCTGGTATGCGCCGCTGGCCTCACGCTCGGTTTCGGCGTCGCGCTCGTTGCTCGACGTGGACGATCTTCGTCTCTTCGACCATAAGCCCTGATTTTGTGCATTAGCCGACCCGTTCTCTTGGCGGCTGCTTTCTCGCCGTCCTATTCTCGCCGCTCGCGCGTTTTCGCGATAATCGTAAATCCGCAATCGCAAGACAAGCTACGAACGAGACCGAAGATCCTAGAAGGAATAGGCCGTGCGCTACGCCGGCATGAGCGTTGACTTATTGTTTCAAGTTACGGCGAACCGCTCTTGCACGTTTCGCCACAGTCCATTGATAGTCGGGCGCAGCCCCGTCACCCAAAGGCAGATTGCCGAGCCGACGACAATTCGGAGCGGAGCCAGTCATACCAGCCGGCTGTTCCCTCGCCGGTTTGTGAAGATATCTGCAAGATTTTTGCTTCGGGGTTGACGCGTCGTACGTTGGCGATCGCCTCCGCAACCGAGAAATCAAGATGCGGCAGCAAGTCGACTTTGCCGAGGATCACTATTGTAGCGGCCCGGAACATGTACGGATACTTGAGCGGCTTATCCTCCCCCTCTGTCACGGAGAACATCACCACTTTCGCGCGTTCGCCGAGGTCGAACAGCGCTGGGCAGACGAGATTGCCGACGTTCTCGATCAGGACGACGGCTCCCGACCCCGGCTTGAGCATCGGAACCGCGCGAGCCACCATATCCGCGTTGAGATGGCAGCCAGTGCCGGTATTGACCTGCACGACCGAGGCTCCTGCGCTGCGAATGCGTTCTCCATCCTTGGCCGTGGCCTGGTCGCCTTCGATCACATAAAGCGGGAGTTCGCCGGCAAGATCACGGATCGTGCGCTCGAGCAGCGTCGTCTTGCCGGCCCCCGGAGAGCTGACGAGGTTGAGCGCGAGGATCTCGCGGCCTGCGAACCACGCCCGATTCTTTGCGGCCAATGCGTCGTTCTTCGCGAGAATCCGCGTTTCCATATCGACGATGGTCACTCCCGCACTCGGCGGGGCGCCATGCGGCCCGTGATGTTCGTGCGCGTGGTGGTGCGGGCCGTGATGATCGTGTGCGTGATGGTTCGGGCCATCATAATTGTCGGCGTGATGATGGCTGCCATGAGAATGGGAGTGTAGGACGTCGCCCTCGTGTTGATGCAGAACGGGGATGGCGGCCGTATCGCCGGTCTGCAGATCGACCACGGTGGCTTTGTCGCCTTGGCATCCGCAATTGGTGCACATCAGAGGGCCTCTTCAAGCTCGATCGATTTGACGTTCAGCTCCTCCCCCTTCAGCCGTCTGAACTGGTACGAGCCGCACGGACAAACGCTGAGCATGGAGGGAGTGGGGAATTCGGATCCGCAGGTTTCGCAGCGCGCAAGTGCTGCGACCTCGCGGATTTCGAGGCTCGCCTCGGCGGCTTCGGTTCCCCTGGCGACTTCCGGAAACCAGAATGCGATCGAATCGGACACCACGCCCGACAGTTGTCCGATCTCGACGGTGACACGATGCACCTTGCGCCCCTTCGCCGTCTCGGCCACGAGCTCAACGATGCTGCATGTGATCGAAAGCTCGTGCATGCTGTTCCTTCAACAGATACGCGGGAGCTGCTCGCCGACCAGCATGTCGACGATGCGGCTGCCGCCGAACACCGTTCGCATAGTGACCCGTCCGGGCTCCCCGGACGTGACCCGGCCGATGACGCTCGAAGCCTTGCCGAGCGGATGGGCGCGCAATGCCTCAAGCGCGCCCTGCGCCTGCTCGGGCGGAACGATTGCAATGATCTTTCCTTCATTCGCCAGGTAAAGCGGATCGAGCCCGAGGATTTCGCAAAATCCGCGCACCTCCTCCCGCAACGGCGTGCAGGCCTCATCGATTTCGATGGCCACCTGCGCTGCCTCGGCGATCTCGTTGAGAACGGTTGCCACACCGCCACGCGTAGGATCGCGGATGAAGCGGGTGGCGGGAGCCGCGGCCAGCAACGTTGCGATCAGATGATGGAGGGGCGCACAATCGCTTGCGATCGGCGCCTCCAGAGCAAGATCGCCACGTGCTCCGAGAATAGCCGCCCCGTGGTCGCCGAGCAGGCCGTTGACCAGAACCATGTCGCCCGGCCTGGCGCGATGGGCGCCGAGGTCGACATCCTCCCGGATCGCGCCGATCCCGGTCGTGGTGATGAACATCTTGTCGCACGCGGCCTTGTTCACGATTTTGGTGTCGCCCGCGACGATCTGAACTCCGGCCTCATGCGCGGTGCGGGCCATTGAACGCGCAATCTCCCGGATGAACTCGATCGCCAACCCCTCCTCGATGATAACCGCACAGGAGAGATAGAGCGGCACCGCGCCCCCGACCGCGAGATCATTCACGGTTCCACAGACGGCGAGCCTTCCGATATCCCCGCCGGGGAAGACCAGGGGATCCACGACGAACGCATCGGTGCTGAAAGCCAGGCGGTCACCATGACGGGCAAATACCGCGAGATCGAGCCGCGCCTGGTCATCGAGCGGCGCAAGCAGCGGGTTGTCGAACGCCTCCAAAAATACGTCGTCGATGAGATCTTTCATCGCCTTGCCGCCGCCACCATGAGCAAGCGTTACCGTCGGCACATGGACTTTGCCGCGCGGCCGCCTGGAAACAAAAGGAGCGATGTTCATGCCGCGCCAACCTCGATGGCCGCTTCGTTGCGCTGCCGCTTCACGCCGCCATACTGGTAATAAGCTGAGCAGGCGCCTTCGGAGGACACCATGAGCGCGCCGAGCGGCGTTTCCGGCGTGCAGGCGGTTCCGAATACCTTGCATTGCCAGGGCTTTATCACTCCTTTGAGGACTTCGCCGCATTGACAGGATTTGGGATCGGCAATCTTGACGTTGGGCACTGAGAATTTCCTCTCGGCGTCGAAGCGGGCGTATGCCGCACGCATCCTCACCCCGGAATGGTCGATCGAGCCGAGCCCGCGCCATTCGAAGAATTCACGCAATTCGTAGACACGCGCAACGGCTCGGAGCGCGGGGGAATTGCCTCCTTCCGGAACGATACGGGCATATTGGTTCTCGATCTCGCAGCGGCCTTCCTTGACTTGCTTGAGCACCATCCAGATCGACTGCAGCACATCGAGCGGCTCAAAGCCCGCAATCACCATCGGCTTCCTGTAGAAGCGAGCGATGAACTCGTACGGAGCGGTACCGATCACCATGGAGACGTGACCAGGCCCCAGAAAGCCATCAAGGTGGAGGTCGGGACTGTCCAGGATCGCCTTGATCGTAGGCACGATGGTGATGTGATTGCAGAAAACGGAAAAATTGCTGATGCCTTCTCGGTCGGCCTGCAGCACCGTCAGCGCCGTCGAGGGCATCGTGGTCTCGAAGCCGATGCCGAAAAACACCACCTCGCGTGCGGGATTTTTGCGCGCGAGCGCGAGCGCATCCATCGGCGAATAGACCATGCGCACATCGGCGCCGTCGGCCTTGGCCTGCATCAGGCTCTTGCGCGAGCCCGGTACCCTCATCGCATCGCCGAACGTCGTGAAGATCACTTCCGGCCGCTCGGCGATCGCGACGCAATCGTCGACGCGGCCCATCGGCAAGACACAAACCGGGCAGCCGGGTCCATGCACCAGCTCGATGGATTTTGGCAGCATCCC
>JBEVJT010000270.1:0-6221 GCA_040510075.1 Xanthobacteraceae bacterium
GGCCTGCTCCCTCTCCCCGCCGGGGAGAGGGTGCGCGCCGCAGTTTGCCTCGCGTAATGCACTCATGCGTCCGCAACTGCGTTTCAGCAGGCGCAAGTCCGTGTTCGTTGTTTTGATCGCCTGCGTCTTTTTCGGCGCAGCTCTGTGCTTGCGCTACCTCCTGATCGAAAATCCGAAAACCACCGAGACGTGCCAAGGAGGCGCCGCTGGATTGCGATGTGAGTTCGCCAGAACCCTTATTTCGCTCTTTCAGTATTCTGTATTCGGCTGGGTGGCGGCTATCGCAGCGGCGCTCAATCTGGTTCGTCCGTCTTTGTGGATATTCAGCATTGCGGCCGCGGCAACAAGCTTTGGTCTCGTTCTCTACAATGCTGGGCTTGCCGCATTCGCCGTGGCCCTCTTGCTGCTCAGTCTGGCGCGCGTTTCGCCTGGAGCAGCGTCCATGCCAGGACAATGAGTCCGGCGGCAAACCAGCAGGCCTGCCAGTTGGCAAATGTTTCGGCCAGCGCAATGTAAACGGCGCACATCGTGAGCGTGATCGCGAAGGCCAGCTCCGCCGCAGGCGGTCGCGCGCGCCGATTCCAGCCCGCGAGCAGCAGCAGCGGAACGACCGCGCCGGCGAGCGGCGCATACGGAAAATCGCGGTAGCGGCCATCGAAGGCGAGGGCGACGGCAGCCTGCGTCGCGATCACCACCAGGCCGAGGCGCAAGACTCCGATCGACCATGCCAGCGCATCGAGGCGCTCCGGCTTGGGCCCGAGCACGTGCGCAAAGGCCGGCACGCTCCGGCCGATGGCGAGAGCGCGCACGCCGAGCACCGGCAACAGGAGCGCGATGACGGTCCACGTGGAAGTGCGCAGCGCATCCAGGAGCGTGAACGTTTCGAGCGCCGCGTTCTCGATCGTCCATCCGATCAGTCCTGCGGCGATCAACGCAATCGTGCTCACCCGGAGCCAGAACCACCGCAGCTCGCGGTTCGGGCGCCGCATGGCGGCAGCGAAAGTGACCGCGGCCATGGCGATGCCGCCCGCCGCCTGCAAGCTCCAATAGGGATGATCGGAAACAGCACCACCGAAGTGGAATTTCGGCAGCCGCCGGACTGCATCATAAAGTCCCCAATGTCCGCCGACGGTGCCCTCAAGTTGGCGCTTCCACCACTGGTCATACGCTTCGATGAGATTGAGCCGCCAATTCTCGTGGTTTGCCAACGCAAGCACCTCATGCATGGCCCGCGCTTGATTGGAAGGGGACGGCAAGGCGCCCTCGCGCATGCGCCCGGTACTCGGCCAGCCGAACTCCCCAATGAAAATCTCCTTACCTGAAAAGAATGGAGCGACTTGCCGGCGGATTGCGTCGACATGCTGCGCCGCCTGCCGCGCTGGAACCGGCAAATCCTCCCAGTAGGGTAGGATGTGTACGGTGATGAAATCGACTTCGCTCGCGAGATCGCGATAGCGGAGCCAGAATTCCCAAACATCCGCATAGGTCACGGGCACTGGCACCTGCGCCTTCACTTCGCGAATGGTGCGCGCCAGCTCGCTTGGCGACATCTCCCTGCGCAGCAGCACTTCGTTGCCCACGATCACCGCCGCGATCGTTTCCGGATATTCCCTGGCCAGCCGCACGGCAGTCGCAACCTCAAGGGCGTTGCGCTCCGGCACACCAGACAGCCAAAGGCCCTGCATGACTTTCATGCCGCGGGTTTTTGCGATGCCTGCAATGCGGTCGAGGCCGTGGTCGACCGAGTAGGTGCGCACGCAACCGGTGATTGCGCTCAGTTGCGCGAGATCGGACTCGATCGCCCGCACGTCCACCGGGCGATCCTCACCGAAAGGAGTCTCATATGTTCGAAATGGCGCATAGGAAACACAGTGCGCTTTCTCTCCCTGGGCAAATGGAGACACCGGCATCTGCTGTTCGGCGCCGAGCCATACCCATCCCGCGACAATGAGGCTGGCGGTCACGAAAAAGAGACAGAGCGCCGCGATTGCCTCCGCGCCCCGGCTTCGCACCGCGCCGTCCTTTTGTTCCGAACCACGCCGCATCGCGCCCGAAAAGCCACACGAGGACGCCTTGCACAAGCCACCTGCGCATCTCTGCATGCGACCTTTGCGCAAGACCCTTGCGCACCATCCTCCGGCTCTCTTTAATTGGGGGAGACAAAAGCGCGGCGACTGCCGTAATACTGACCGAATCCCGACGCCTATCTCGAAGTGCCGATCCAAATCGGATCGGCCTGGAACACAAGAGAAACCATGCGTTTGACCAGTGTGCGTGCCATCGTCGCAAGCCTTGCGGCGGCGGCTTTTTTATTGGGCTCCGCCGAGGTTTTTGCCCAAGGCGCCGAGCAGAAGCCGCCGGAAAAGCAGCTGGGCGGCGAGGCCAAAGAGCCCCCCAAAAAAGCGGACGAATTCGCCGAGGCTGAAAAGGTCTTGCCCGGCCCGGCCGGAAATCCGGAATGCCTCTGGCTCGGCCGCCGAGTCGTAAGCCTGCTCTGGCGGGACGATCTCGATACGGCGTTTCGTCACCTCGACCTCTACGATAGGTTCGGCTGCCCCGGCGGGCATATTCAGGCGACCTTCCGCTGTCTCGTGCGGCAGGGAAATTTCGATCCGAAAGCAACCGATACCCTGAATACAAGAGTGCACGCCTGCTGGCTCAATCCAACCGGCACCATGCAGGGCACCGCGGCCGTTCCCAGCGGCACCAGCAATCGCTGAGCGCACGTCACAACCTGTACGGTTGTTCAGACCAAGCTATACGGCTATTCAGAAACATCGCGTCCACGCGCCTGCGTGGAACGTTTTGTTAGTTCGGCAATTGATTGTCCTTGAAAGCGCCATGACGAGTGGCTACTTTTCCCGACAGCTAAGTACGTTGGCAGCGGGCTTAGTTGTGTTTAGGTGACCTGGGGGACGGGTTCGGTCCCTGCTTTCTGCCCGGCGTGGTCTGGCTTCCATGCGCACCGTCGCTGTTGTGGTGGCGCTCGTTCTTTGCGTGCATGCCGGCCTTTGGACAGCGTTCCAGCGCCAACATCCCGCGCCCAATATCGAAAATCCCCTTCTCAGCGTCTCTTACTCGCCATACACCCGCTCCCTCCAGGAGCGGCCGACGCCAGAGCAGATCCGCGCCGACCTGAAGATTCTGAGCGCTTACACCAATTCCATCCGGACCTACAGCTCGACTGGTGGTGCCGAGCTCGTGGCGCCCATTGCCGCCGAGTTCGGGCTGAAGGTCACGCTTGGCATCTGGATCGACAAGGATGCAGCGCGCAACGAGCGGGAGATTGCGGCCGGTATCGCGCTCGCGCGGCGTTACAACAACATCAACGCGATCGTGGTCGGCAACGAGACGATATTCCGCGGTGAGAAGACGATCGACGAGCTGGTCCAGCTCATCCAGAAGGTGAAACGGCAAACCACGGTGCCCGTCACCACCGGTGAAATCTGGTCGGTTTGGATCGAGTATCCCGAGCTCGCTTCCCAGGTGGATTTCATTGCCGCTCACGTGCTGCCCTATTGGGAGGGCGTGAGCGCGAACAAAGCCGTCGATTACACGCTGCAGTTCTACAACAAGCTGCGCCGCGCGCATCCGGGCAAGCGCATCGTCATCGCCGAGTTCGGCTGGCCGAGCGGAGGGTACAACTATCACGCTGCCGAGCCCGGCCGGATCGAGCAGGCCATAGTGTTGCGCGAGTTCCTCGCGCGCGCCGAAGCGTACGGCATCGATTACAACATCATCGAAGCCTTCGATCAGCCCTGGAAGAGCAACGAAGGCAGCGTCGGCATGTATTGGGGCCTGTTCGACGCCTCACGACATGCAAAGTTCAGCTTGGTCGGAGCTGCTTACGACCCGCATTATGTCAAGGCAGCGCTCCTCGCGCTGCTCGTTTCGCTGCTGCTCTGTATGCCCATCATCAAGCGCAGGGGCGCGACCGCGGCCGAAGCCGGCATCCTGGCGGCAGGCGGCAATGTGGTCGGCGCCTGGTTGGCCACGGTTTTCTCGTTCTGGGAAACGCATTATTTCGTAGCGGGCGCGGTCATTGCGCTGGCCTTCGGCGCGGCTCTCCTTGTTCCACTGGTCGCGATTGCGCTGGCGCGCATTGAGGAGATCGCGGCCATTGCTTTTGGGCGCACCCCGCACCGTCTGCTGCCGGTTCGTCTCCCGAGCGCCGAGACCTGTGCGCCGAAAGTTTCAGTGCACGTTCCCGCCTATCGCGAACCACCCGAGATGCTCAAGGCGACCCTCGATGCGGTTGCGCGGCTCGATTATCCGGATTTCGAATGCGTGGTTGTGATCAACAACACGCCCGATCCCGCATTCTGGCGCCCCATCGAGGACCACTGCCGCGCGCTGGGCGAGCGCTTCAAGTTCGTGCACGACGACAATGTCCGCGGCTTCAAGGCCGGCGCCTTGCGCCTTGCCCTCGAGCACACGGCCTCCGACGCCGAGATCATCGGTATCATCGATGCCGATTACGTCGTGCAGTCCGACTGGCTCAAGCATCTGGTGCCCGCCTTCGACGACCCCAAGGTCGGCATGGTGCAGGCGCCGCAGGATCATCGCGATGGGCAGCGCAGCGTGATGCACCACGCGATGAATGGCGAATATGCCGGCTTCTTCGATATCGGCATGATCCAGCGCAACGAGGCAAATGCCATTATCGTCCACGGCACCATGTGTCTGATCCGCCGCGATGCGCTCGTTTCAGCGGGCGGTTGGTCGAGCGAGACGATTGTCGAGGACTGCGACCTCGGGCTCATGGTGCTCGAGCAAGGCTGGGATATCCATTACACGAACCGGCGTTATGGACACGGGTTGTTGCCCGACACTTTCGAGGCCTACAAGAGCCAGCGGCACCGCTGGGCCTATGGCGGCCTGCAGATCATAAAAAAACACTGGCGTTTCTTGCTGCCGGGCGTTGCCGGGCTAACGCGGGCGCAAAAGCGGGAATTCGCCTTCGGCTGGATGAACTGGCTCGGAGCCGAGGCGCTCGGCGTATTCATGGCGATATTGAACATCGTGTGGGTGCCCGTCGTGGTGTTCCTGGGCATCGCCATTCCCGACAAGATCCTCACTGTGCCCATTCTTGCTGCCTTTACGGTGACGCTCGTCCATTTCCTCGCCTGCTATCGTCTGCGCGTCGGCATTCGCCCCGTCCATCGAATAAGCGCGGTGATCGCCGCGATGTCCGTGCAATGGACGGTCGCGCGCGCGGTCGCCTGCGGCATCTGGAAGGAGGGGCTTCCGTTCCTGCGTACGGCCAAGGGGGGCACGACGCGCAAGGGCGCGGCTTTCCCGGCGGGTCCCGAAGCGGCGATGGCGCTCCTGCTCGTGAGCGGCGCCGCGCTTGCAATTTACACGAACCACACAGAGGTGACGGAGATCAAGCTGTTCGCGCTGGTGCTCGCGGTGCAATCGCTGCCTTTTATCGCTGCAGTGAGCATTGCCGCTCTGGAAAGCTCGCGTTTTAACGATTTCGCCTACTGGCGCAGGCTCAAAGTCGGTGTGCAGCGCCGCTCCGCCGCTCTTGCGCAGCCAGCCGCCGAACAAACCTCACCGGCAACCCAGCCCTGACGAACGCGCCTATCTGCTCCTGCGGAGCCAGTAGTAGGGTGGGCAAAGGCGCGCGCAACATGATCTACAAGGTCCGTACAAACTTCACGGCGCGCGCCGTGCCCACGCGGGTGTCAATAAATCGCGGGCACGGCCCGCAAGAGCGGGCCTTTGCCCACCCTACGGTTCTATCCAATCGGAATACGCACTACGCAGCCTCGAGCGCGCGCTCCACCAACCGCACCCAGTAGGATGTGCCGATTGGGATCACCTCGTCATTGAAATCATAGCGCGGATGGTGGAGGCCGGCGCTATCCCCGTTGCCCACGAAGATCATGGCGCCAGGACGCGCCTCGAGCATGTAGGAGAAATCCTCCGCGCCCATGACCGGCGGCGTGCGATCATCGACCCGTTCCGGACCCGCCACTTCGCCGGCCACCGCCGTGGCAAAAGCTGTCTGCTGTTCATGATTGCGCGTGACCGGGTAGTCGCGCCGGTAGGTGAGCCTGGCGGTTGCCCCATACGCCTGTGCAGTTGCGGTCACCATCTGCTGCAAACGCGATTCAAGCTGATCGCGCACTTTGGGCGTGAGGCTGCGCGCCGTGCCGCGCAGGATCGCCGTCTGCGGAATGACATTATCGGTCGTGCCGCCCTGAAATACGGTG
>JBEVJT010000271.1:0-4511 GCA_040510075.1 Xanthobacteraceae bacterium
TCTTGACGAAAGCCACGATGGTCCAGATTTCCCGGTCGGGCACCTCGATGGCCCCGAAGCTCGGCATACCCGTCATGTTGATGCCGTTCTTGATGACCCAGAACAGCTGTGGGGGCGAGATCTCGTCGGCAAGATCCTTGAGATCGGGCGGATCGGGACGCAAGCCTTCGGAGAACTTGGCCCAATTCACGCCCGGCCCCCCGTGACAATTCATGCAGCCGCGCTCGGAGAAGGCGCGCGCCCCCGCCTGCACGGTCGCAGGATCGTCGAACGATATCGGCGGCCGGTCCTTCGCGTGCCGCTCGATCGAGGCTTGGCGCACCTTGACGAGGGCCCATTTGACGAAGGCGGGCTCCTCGGCGGAGGCGGCAACGCTGTAGAGGCCGCCGAAGAAATAGACCGCGGCGCCGATCGCGGCGAGGATTGCGAGGAGACCGATCAGGGCCAGCGTTTTCAAAGTTTTCATGGGCCAATCTCCGGGTGAAGCCGGTCGAGCCTAGCGTAGATAGTGCGAAAAGAAGCCCCGGGTTTGCCCGCCACCTGTCTGCGCATTCCGAGATCGCGACCACTCATCCCGACGGATCGTCCCGGTGGCTCGTTTCTGGCTGCGATGCAGATTGCCTGAGCCGTGGAAGCGCGGCATGGGCATGCTCGGTGCTCCGTTCCGCGTTTCCCCGTTCAGTTTCTTGCGCCTGGACTCGTGTCGCGAGCAGGCAACAAAGAAAACTCCAGATGAGGAGTTTTGCAGAGAAAGTTCATTGGGGAGCCTCCTCGTTTGGAAGATCCGGATACCCCGTCGCCCCGCGAAAAGCTGCGGTGAACGAGCTCGTCCTGGCTGAAACGCACCGTCAATCCGATATCCGTCACCGAAGGCGCTGGCTCATGGCGATAGGCCCGATTAGAGAACTTCGGTTGCTGATCAAAGTTTGTCGTCAGTAGCCGTTAGATCCGAATGAGGAGCTCGCCGGGGACACCGGGGCCGCGTTCGCGGGCTGAGCGAACGTCGGGACAGCAATCAGCGTGGCCAACGCGATAGCAGCGATAAGTGCCTTCATGATACGTTTCCATGTTTGGACCATCGTCCTCGATTTGTGCATCCACGCAGAAGCCGATTGGTCGGCGCCTGCAGTCGTCCGTCGCCTTCAGACACTAGATCGGGAAAAGCAATGTTTATTCCCGGGCTCGCTCATATCAGGTGCAATATTAGCGGAACCGCACAACCCGTCAGATCGATCTAGCCAATATCTTCCACACTTTCGATTGACGTGAGTCGTGGACCGCTGAGAGCGGCGGTCCAAATGTTCAACAGGTTTACGCCGGCCAAGTCGTCATCCGCGATGGGGCCGGGGACCAGAGGGCTCTGGTCGGGGGCTAGGTCGATGCGCAAAATCACTAAACTGAAGCAAATTGGCCGCGTCCCGACCCGCGTATGCTGCAGGCATGTTTCGCACCCTCTTTCGTGCGCAAGAGTGGTTCGTGCGTAACAGAGGAATAAAATCGCGTTCCTATTGGTCTTCTGTGTGACTTGCGGTTTTGAGGTGCGGCCGTGCGTAAGTGGCTCCCGATGGGAAGATGGCGAAGCGCCTCAATTAGGGGTCACAGTCCGATTCGCTATCGCGCCCACCATCGTTTCCCGACTTGCCGTAGCCGCTCTCTCGCGCAAACCCGACTTTCGGCGATCGCCTTCCATCACGATTGCTTTGATATGTTGTCTCCGGGAATTAGGTAATCGATATCATCGTCCCTGATCGAGCCGAAGGCAGCGCATGACCCTGGCGAGCGCGTGGCAGACGCGGGCGAATTGGAACTGGAATTTGCTCTCCGAACTCGTCTCGAGCTCGGTGCGCCGCACGCTGCGCATGACCTCCGGCCTCATCCTGTTCATTTATATCGGGGCACATCTCACCAATCACGCGCTCGGCCTGATCTCACTCGATACCGCCGAACGGGGCATGGAGATCGCGGTCGAGGTCTGGTACAGCGTGCCGGGCACGCTGCTGCTCTATGGCGCCGCGGCGACGCACTTCGTGCTCGCCCTGTGGGCGGTCTATGAGCGGCGCACCTTCCGCCTGCCGCCGCTTGAGCTCTTGCGCATCGCGCTCGGCTTCACTCTGCCCATAATCCTGATCGGGCATGCCGCGAACACGCGACTCGCCTATGACTTGTTCGGCTTGTCCTCAGATTACACGCGGGTGGTAGCGAACTTGTGGGCGGCCGATCAACAGGGATTGCAGCTCGGCCTGCTCGCGCCGGGATGGCTGCACGGCTGTCTTGGCTTGAATTTCGCATTCAAGCGGCGGCCGCTGTTTCGCCAATTGCGGTTCGTGCTGTTCGCCATCGCGCTGCTGCTGCCGGTGTTTTCGGCGCTCGGGTTCATCGCCATGGGGCGCGAGCTGTCCACCAATCCGGCGGCCGCGGCGGCGGCGCAGGAATATTTAGGTCCGGCGCACGCGGAAGAACGCATGGCGATTGAGCGCTGGCGTAATACCCTGCTGGTGGGCTATTTCGCCATCATCGGCGCGACGTTCGGCGCGCGCGCCATCCGCAATTTGCTCGAACGCGGCCGCAAGCGCCTCATCTCCATCGCGTATCCCGGGCGGACGGTGCGCGTTCCGCGCGGCTGGAGCGTGCTGGAGGCAAGCCGCGCGTTCCACATCGCGCATGCCTCGATGTGCGGCGGGCGGGCGCGCTGCTCGACGTGCCGCGTGCGCGTGGCCGCGGGCGAGGAAGCCTGCCCAAGCGCGGCAGCGGACGAGCGCGCGACCCTCGATCGGATCGGCGCTCCCACCGACGTGCGGCTCGCCTGTCAATTGCGTCCGCGCGGCAACGTCTCCATCATTCCCCTGGTGCGCACGGAGCAGCCGATTTACCGCGCCGCAGCCCCACAGCGGCGCAGCGGCGAGCGCGAGGTCGTGGTGCTGTTCTGCGACTTTGTCAACCGCGCCGAGCTTGCTGGCGACCACCTTCCGCAGGACCTCTTGTATGTGATCACGCTCTACGTCGAAGCGCTCGGCAACGCGATCCGGGCGGCGCACGGCGCGCTCAGCTACGTCGAGCTCGATAGCATCTGCGCGCTGTTTGGCCTCGAATGCGAAACAACGCAGGCCGCCCAGCAGGCCGTGCAAGCGGCCGGCGCGATCGAGAGCGCAATTTCCGACCTTAACGAGCGACTTGGCCGACAGTGGGATTGCAAAATGAAAATTGCCGTTAGCGTCCACGCCGGCCGCGCCGCGGTCGGCGAGATTGGTTCGTCCGATCCGCCGGCAATGATGGCGATCGGCGAAGCCATCGACGTGGCCAACGAGCTGCGCAAGGCCGCGATTGCCCACGGAGTGTTGTTCGCGATTTCCGAGCCGGTCTACACAGCGGCCGGCCTCGTGCCGAACTGCGAGAAAAAAATCACGGTGCCATCCCCCGGCCGCGAGATGCCCACAGCTGTCTGTCTTTCCGCATCGGCGGTGGCATTGGTGCCAGCCGCGCTCATTGCGTCGCGTTCGCCAATGCCGAAATTTCTGCGCAAGCTGCGGGCGTGATCGGCAGGCGGAGCGTTGTCGCAGGACGGCGCCGCAAGCAAGGCGGCAATGCTGCGGTGCATATGTCGCCTAGCATCGCGTACGTCCGAAATACATCCACAGCGACGTGCATGACGCCATGGATGGCGTTGACGCCGCCGGAGCTTGTCGACGCGCATTTGAATTAGATCAACAGGTGACGGACGCGCACTGCGCAAGACCAAAGCGTCAGTCGTGCCGACGTAGATTCAGATCGTAGTCTGACCGGTCCTCGATAACATGCGGTCGTTTAAGCGCCGCTATACCACTGCCAAAGAGGGTATCCCCGCCAGTGACAGAAGTCGGTTCGTCCGGACTGACAAAGTTGTTGATCAGTCGGAAAAACGAACTCGGCTTGCGGGGCAGCCCGCGCGGCGGGCCGAGCGAATGTCGGGGCTGCAATCAGCGTGGCCAACGCGAGACCTGCGATAAGTGCCTTCATGATACGTCTCCATGTTTGGGCCATCGTCACAGATTTGTGCTTGAGCGCGGAGGCCGATTGGCCGTTGCCTGCAGTCGTCCGTCGCCTCCTGAGACTGCATCAGGTCGCTGCTTATTCCGGCCAGAGCGGGTACAGTCAGGAATGCGCGGTTCTTTTTGCGCGGTTCGGCAATGAAAAGCGCTTTTTTGTGATGGCCATCACGCAGTTGGCGAGGCGAAGCCCGGCCGGCATGAGCGGGACATGGGGCCGCCCGGTGGCGTGCCGAGCGCAAGAAAAAAGCTCCGGCGCGAGGCCGGGGCTGGGAAGAGACGTGTGCGCGAGAGCGTTGAAGGAGTGATGCAGATTCTCGAGAATGATGGTTTGCTCGCAAAGGATGACAGGTGATATGAGCTCGGCCAGGCTGTCCGCTGTCGAGCCATGACGTGGGTCCGCTTTGCCCCAGCGGTGCATCACTCAACACCTTAACCCTCCGCAGAATGGACCAAGCTTCAATCGTGAAGCCGGATATTTTCATCGTC
>JBEVJT010000272.1:0-12656 GCA_040510075.1 Xanthobacteraceae bacterium
TCAAACGAAAAGCTGAAAACGGCGAGCCGGGTGGCTTAACGGGTTTGGCTTCGGCTTTGACCGCATCAACAGGAGAGAACCTTGAAACTATGGTCTTCGATTACGGCGGCCGGCATTCTGGGCGCCGCCACAATCTTACCCGCCGCAGCGCTCGATATTTCCGGCGCCGGCGCAACATTCCCCTATCCGATCTACGCCAAATGGGCCGACGCCTATAAGAAGGAAACCGATGTCGGGCTCAACTACCAGTCCATTGGTTCCGGCGGCGGAATCAAACAGATTCAAAACAATACAGTGACGTTCGGCGCCTCCGACAAGCCGCTCAAGATCGAGCAGTTGACCAAGGACGGCCTGGTGCAGTTCCCCATGGTGATCGGAGGGGTCGTACCGGTGATAAACCTTGACGGTATCAAGCCCGGCGATCTCACGATCGACGGGCCCACGCTGGCAAAGATCTTCCTTGGCGAAATCAAGTCCTGGAACGATGCGGCAATCCAGAAACTCAATCCAGGTGCGAAGCTGCCTTCCCAGGCAATCGTGGTCGTGCACCGATCCGACGGTTCCGGCACGACGTTCATCTGGACCGACTATCTCTCCAAGGTCAGTGACGTTTGGAAGTCGAAGGTAGGGGCCGAAACCGCCGTCGAGTGGCCGGCCGGTATCGGAGCCAAGGGCAACGAAGGCGTGGCGAACAACGTGCAGAACACGAAAGGCTCCATCGGTTACGTCGAAACTGCGTATGCGAAGCAAAACAATCTGACGACGCTGAAAATGAATAACAAGGAAGGCAAGACCATCGAGCCAAAGCCCGACGCGGTCCAGGCCGCCGCCGCCAATGCAAAATGGGAAAGCTTAAACGGATTCTACGTAATCCTGACCGATCAGCCTGGCGCAAGCACCTGGCCGATCGCCGGCGCCACCTTCATCCTCATGCATAAGCAGCCCAAGGATCCGGCAGCGGCCGCCGAGGCGCTCAAGTTCTTCGCTTGGGCCTATGACAAGGGCGACAAGATGGCTGAAGACCTCGACTATATTCCGATGCCCGATAATGCCGTAACCGACATTAAGAAGATGTGGGCCAGCGATATAAAGGATGGGAGCGGAAAGCCCCTCTACGCAATGGCCCACTAAATGCTTGCGGGAGAAAGGCGCCTCCGCCGCCTTTCTCCCGCGCATACCGCTCTACCGCATTCCATCAAAACAAGTGTACACCATCGCGATCGAGACCCTGATCTGTGGTTGACATTGCCTTGACGCAAATCCCGACGGCGACTGCACCCGCCGAGCGTGCCCGTGCGCTCCATCGACTGCGGCTGGAAAACATCGCCTTTCGGGCGCTCACGCGCGCAAGCGCCATTCTGGTACTGGTGCTTCTCGGCGCCGTAATCGTCTCCCTGATCAGCGGGTCGCTCCCGGCGTGGAGAGAATTCGGACTGAATTTCTTTATCGAAGAACGCTGGAATCCAGTCACCGAGCGGTTTGGAGCCTTGGCGCCGATCTACGGGACCGTGGTGACGTCGCTCATTGCGATGCTCATTGCGGTGCCTATCGGCTTGTTCATTGCGCTCTTTCTGACCGAGCTTTGTCCGATGTGGCTGCGCCGTCCGATCGGGATTGCGATCGAGCTCCTCGCGGGGATTCCCAGCATCATCTACGGAATCTGGGGCTTGTTCCTGTTCGCACCCTTCCTGCAGCAGACGTTGCAGCCTTTCCTGATCAACACTTTGGGCAATGTCCCGATTATCTCCAGTCTGTTTGAAGGCCCGCCTTACGGCATCGGGATGCTGACCGCGGGGCTCATCCTCGGCATCATGGTGTTGCCGTTCGTCACATCGATTTCCCGCGATGTGTTCGATGCCGTTCCGCCGGTCTTGAAGGAGGCCGCCTACGGCATCGGATGCACTACCTGGGAAGTTTTCCGGTACGTCGTGCTGCCGTATGCCCGGATCGGCGTCATCGGCGGCGTGATGCTCGGGCTCGGCCGCGCGCTTGGTGAGACCATGGCCGTCACCTTCGTGATCGGCAACGCCCACCGCATATCGGCTTCGCTGATTGCGCCAGGAACCACCATTTCTGCAACAATTGCCAATGAGTTCACCGAGGCAGTGGGGGAACTCTATACGTCCGCGCTGATTGCGCTGGGCCTCATACTTTTCATGATCACGTTCGTCGTGCTCGCGATCGCCCGCTACATGCTGATGCGCATCGAGCGCCGGATGGGCTAGCCGCATGAACCGCTTTTATGCCGCCCGCCGCTTGCGCAACAGGATTGCGACCGTTCTTGCGCTCCTCGCCACCGCGATCGGATTGGGATGGCTGGCGCTGGTTTTGGGCGCGCTGGTTTGGGAGGGATTCAGCGGGCTCTCCGTTGCCGTATTCACCGAAATGACGCCGCCCCCAGGAGGCGCCGGCGGACTGCTCAATCCCATCGTGGGCAGCGTCATTCTGACGGTGCTCGGTGTTCTGATCGGCGCGCCGATCGGCGTCCTCGCGGGGACCTACATGGCCGAGTACGGCCGCTACGACCGGCTCACCTTCGTCGTACGTTTCATCAACGACATTCTGCTCAGCGCGCCATCGATCGTGATCGGCCTTTTCGTCTACGAAGTCATGGTCAGGCCGATGGGACACTTCTCCGGCATTTCCGGCGCCGTGGCCCTTGCGGTCATTGTCATTCCGGTCGTGGTGCGCACGACCGAGGATATGCTGTTGCTTGTGCCGAATACCTTGCGCGAGGCAGCAGCCGCGCTGGGCATGCCGCGCAGCACTATCATCCGACGTGTCTGCTATCGCGCGGCCCTCGCCGGCATGCTCACCGGCGTACTCCTGGCGGTCGCACGCATCAGCGGCGAAACCGCACCGCTCCTCTTCACCGCGCTGAACAATCAGTTCTGGAGCACCGACCTCAATGCTCCCATGCCCAGCCTGCCGGTGGTCATCTTCCAGTTTGCGCTGTCGCCCTATGCGGATTGGCAGAAGCTGGCCTGGAGCGGGGCGCTGATCATCACCTTCACCGTGCTCGCGCTCAGCATCGCCGCGCGAGTCATTGCCGCACCGAGGAAGTCCTTATGAGTATGGCCTCGTTTACAACGCCGACGGTAACTCATACTCCGATTTCCACAGCGAAGCTCCCCGAGAAGATTTCGATCCGTTCGCTCAATTTCTACTACGGCGATGCGATCGCCCTCAAACAGATCACGCTTCCACTCTACGCGGGCAAGGTGACGGCATTCATCGGCCCCTCGGGCTGCGGCAAATCAACTTTGCTCCGCGTTCTCAACCGAATGTACGATCTTTATCCCAATCAACGCGCGGAGGGTAAACTGCTGTTCGACGGCGAGGACATCCTGTCGCCGAACCAGGACGTCGATCTCCTGCGTGCGCGGATCGGCATGGTGTTTCAGAAACCCACTCCGTTCCCGATGACCATCTACGAGAACATCGCGTTCGGGGTGCGGCTCTATGAGAAATTATCCAAGGCCGACCTCGACCATCGGGTGGAAAGCGCGCTGCGTCGCGCTGCGCTCTGGGACGAAGTGAAGGACAAGCTGCGCGCCAATGGATTGAGTCTGTCCGGCGGACAACAGCAGCGCCTGTGCATCGCGCGTACCGTTGCCATCAAGCCCGAGGTCATCCTGTTCGATGAGCCCTGCTCGGCACTGGATCCGATCTCGACAGCCAAGATCGAAGAACTGATCGACGAGCTGAAGGACGATTACACGCTCGTGATCGTAACCCACAACATGCAGCAGGCGGCGCGCGTGTCCGATTTCACCGCATTTATGTACCTGGGCGAGATCATCGAATTCGATACCACGAGCCAGATCTTCACCAATCCGCGTGATCGGCGCACGCAGGACTACATTACCGGACGCTTCGGATGACGGCGGAAGCGGCCAAGGACGAGCGCATGACTGAGCACACCACCAAGGTCTTCGACGTAGAGCTGCGCGAACTCACAGCCATGGTTGTCGAGATGGGCAGCCTGGTCGAGAAGCAGATCGAAGGCGCGCTGCATGCGCTGGCCAATGACGATACCGAGGCCGCGCAACGCGCCATCGCGCTCGATGCGAACATCGACTCGATGCAGCAGGACATCGAGCAAAAGGCGGTTCTCACGATAGCGCGCCGGCAGCCGATGGCCGTCGATCTGCGCGAAATCGTGGGCGCCCTCCGGATTGCCAACGACCTCGAGAGGGTCGGGGACCTTGCCAAGAACAACGCCAAACGGGTGATGCCGGTATCCGGAGAGTTGCGTTCCTCCGACCTGATGCCAGGACTGGAACGGATGGGCGAGCTGGTCTTCGAGCGCATCCGGCAGGTACTCGACAGCTACGCGAAACGCGACCGCGAATCGGCTCTTGCCGTTTGGAACGGAGATGAAGAAATTGACGCCATGTGCATTTCGCTATTTCGCGAGCTGTTGACATACATGATGGAGGACGCCCGCAATATCACGTATTGCATCCATCTGATGTTCTGCGCCAAGAATTTGGAGCGCATGGGCGATCATGCCACCAATATCGCCGAGACGATCTTTTACATAATCGATGGAAAAATGATCGCGGAGCCGCGCCCCAAGGGCGATACCACGAGCTTTGCGACCATGAATCCAGTCACAGGGTGAGCTGGCCGCAACCATGACGAGCGCGCGCGTTCTAATAGTGGAAGACGAGGCCTCGCTCGGCGTCATGTTGCGCTACAACCTCGAGGCTGCGCAGTATCAGGTCGACATTGCAGATCGAGGCGACGAGGCCGAGATCAGGATTTCGGAAAATCCTCCCGATCTCATTATTCTCGACTGGATGCTGCCGGGCCTCTCCGGCATTGAGCTGTGCCGGCGCTTGCGCGCGCGATCCCAGACACGGCAGCTGCCGATCATCATGCTGACCGCGCGCGGCGAGGAAAGCGAACGCATCCGCGGCCTGAATACCGGCGCCGACGATTATATTGTAAAGCCTTTTTCGGTCCCGGAACTGCTGGCACGGGTGGCGGCACTGTTGCGCCGCGCGAGCCCGGAGAAAGTCACGGGCGTACTTTCATTTGGAGACGTCCAGGTGGATCGCGAGAAGCGACGCGTCTTGCGGGCCGGCCGAACCATTGAGCTCGGCCCGACCGAATACCGCATGCTCGAATTCCTGATGGAACGGCCGGGGCGGGTGTTCTCGCGGGAACAGCTGCTCGATGCCGTTTGGGGGCGCAACAAGTTTATCGACGAGCGCACGGTCGACGTGCACATCGGCAGGCTGCGCAAGGCGCTGATCGCCGGCGGGGAAAACGATCCCATTCGCACGGTAAGGGGCGCAGGCTATTCGATCGACGACCAGTTCGGCCGCGCGACTGCCGCGGACAAATAGCTCCTCTTACGATCATCACCTTGTCGCGCAATCCCTCGCCCGCTTCGCGTTCGAGGGATAAACACCCGGCATGACGGATGAGCCGCATATTTTATTTTGTACTTCCCCTGTTCTCTGCAACCCAGCTTCCCTCCTTGCGCTCAAGATGGCGTTTACCGCTGCGATTGTCGTGGCGGCCTCGGTCGCCGTCGAGCGCAGTGGCCCATTCATTGGCGCCCTGATCGCCGCGCTCCCGACCGCTGCCAGCGCCGCGTACGTCATCCTCGGCCTGGAACATTCGGCAAGTTTCGTGTCCGCGAGCGCCGTCGGCAGCCTCGCGGCCAATGCGGCTGTCGCGATCTTCGCGCTCGCCTACGCAGCGCTGGCGCAGCGACACGGTTTGCTGGTTTCGCTGACGCTTGCGCTGGTGGTGTGGTTTTGCGCGGCGGCTGTGCTGCGCCAATTCACATGGACCGCAGCGGGCGCGCTCGCGCTCAATGCGGTCGTATACGCGACGACGATCGCCCTCTCCGCTCGTTACCGCCGCAGCGGACCAGTGCCGGCATTTGCGCGCCGGCGCTACGATCTCGTGCTGCGCGCGTTTGCCGCGGCTGTCGTGGTTGCGGCGGTGACCACCGCGAGCCATCGCATCGGCTCGTTTGTCTCGGGCGTGTTCGCGGTCTTTCCGATCGTGATGTCGAGCCTTGCTGTGGTGTTGCATCCGCGGCTCGGCGGCAAAGCGTCGGCCGCGGTGTTCGCGCACGCGCAGCCGCCGCTCCTCGGGCTCGCGCTCGGTTTTTTCGCCGTGCATTATCTCGCCGAACCGTTGGGCGTTTGGTGGGCGTATCTTGCCGGGCTCGCGATTGCCGCCGGCTGGAGCGGAATGGTCTGGGCGATGCGGAGCCGGTAGGGCGGAATGAATTTTGTTCGAATCGCCGTCCCGCTCTACCTTTTTATTGGAGCATGATCTTTTCCGAAAACAGGTTCCCACCCCGCATCAAGTGCGGGGCAGGCATTTTCGGGATCATGCTCTATGTCGGCCCCGCCGTGTCGTTTTTCAGGCGCTGCGGTAAAGGCGGGTAATCGAGAACTCGCGATGACCGAGCGCTTCGGCAGCCGTGAGCCGCCCGCTCGCAGTTCGCCAGATCATGTCGATCAAGGCATCGCCTGCCTGGCTGAGCGTCATCTCGCGCCGAAGCACGCCGGACACATCGACATCGATGTGCTCGCCCATGGTCCGAACCGTGCGCGGGTTGCCGCTGATCTTGATGACCGGCAGAATCGGATTTCCGATCACGTTACCCTGGCCGGTCGGGAAGGTATGAACGACGTAGCCTCCGGCTGCCATCAGTGTCACGCATTCGGCCGCGGCCGAGGACGTATCCATGAAATAGAGCCCGGGACCTTTGGCGGGCTCCTCCGCCGGCGCCAGTACATCGATATAACGGCAGTCGTGACCGATCTTTTCGAGATTGCCGAGCGCTTTTTCCTCGATCGTCGTCAGCCCGCCGGCAATATTGCCCTTCGTCGGCTGCGAATCCGAGAGGTCGTCGGTTTTGCGCTCCATCACCTCATCCTGATAGGCCTGCCAGACCTTGAACCACTTTTCCCCGACATCACGGTTGGCAGCGCGCTCCTTGCATAGATGCTCCGCTCCGGTGATCTCGGGTGTCTCGCCAAAGCAGCCGTAGATGCCCGCGGGAATGAGCTTGTCAAACATGTTGCCGACAGTGGGACACGAGGACAGACCCGTCGTCGTGTCGCTTTCGCCGCACTTGGTCGAAACCCACAGGTCGGTCATGGAGCATTCGACCCGCGGCAACTCGCTCGCCCACTGCACGAAACGCTTGGCCTGATAGCTCGCCCGCGCCACCGTCGCGATGTCGCCGTGCAGCTCGATACCGAAGCCGGCGACCGGTTTGCCGGTACGGGCAATCCCGTCCACCACCTTGTTGGTCCAGCTATCCTCGATGCCGATCACCACAACGGCTGCCACATTGGGGTTCGATCCTATTCCGATCAGCGTGCGGAAATAGATTTCGAGATCCTCCCCGTACTGAAGGCGCCCATAAGCATGCGGCAGCGCAAGCGTCCCTTTAATGTTATTCGCAACCGACTCGCAGGCTGCGTTGGAAAGATCGTCGAGCGGGAGCAGCACCACATGGTTGCGTACGCCCACGCGGCCATTCTCGCGCCGCCAGGCCATGAATTTCGCCTTGCCGAAATCCTGTGACGCCCGAACGTTGGGCAGGGCCGGCGTGTCGAACTGATCCGGCGCGCTTCCGGGGCGCTTGGAATTGCCTTTGCCATTGTCTTGGCTGACCGTTTGCATTTCTCGCCTCACCACCGCTTTGTCTTCATGTTCTGCGTGTGCACGTGCATGCCTTTCTTGACGGCGGCGACAATCTTGCCGACATCCTGGCCGTACTTGATCACCGTGTCTCCAGCCCCAAAATCTTTCAGCGCCACTTTGTGGCCGATCGGGATCTCCTCCTTCACGTCGACCGTGAAGGAGGAGTCATTCTCGGTGACGACACCGAAGGCATTGGTGCCCGCCTTTAAGCCTTCCACCACGACCACGGCGACATTGTCCTTCGGGCTGTGCGCCAGGACGTGCGGGATCTGCTTTTGGCCCTGCCGCTGACCGGCGCGCTCGAGCACACTCTCCTTTTGACTCATTTTCGACCTCCCAACCGAACAATGCTTGACCTTGTCGTTCGCTCGGCCATCTCTTGTATAATTTACGGTTACGCGGCTGCCAGCGCTTTCCCGCAGATTTTCTTTTTCAGTCTATCCCCCGCCTTGGCGCTGGCGTTTTCCTATCTGGCCTTCGGGGTGGCGGCGGCGGTCACGCGCGCAGCAGATCCGCCACTGCTGCGGCCTCTTCCTCGAGCTCTTGCAACGAGCGCTGCATTCGCTCGCGGCTGAATTCATCGATTTCCAGGCCCGCTACTATGCGGTATTCGCCGGCAGAGCAGGTGGCCGGAAACCCGTACATAATGCCCTTGGGGATCCCGTAGCTCCCGTCGGAAGGGATGCCCATCGTCACCCATCTTCCGTTCGTGCCCATAAGCCAGTCGCGCATATGGTCAATGGCGGCATTGGCGGCTGAGGCGGCCGAGGAAAGCCCGCGCGCCACGATGATCGCCGTCCCCCGTTTCGCCACCGTCGGAATGAACTCGTCCCGATTCCACTGCTCGTTGGAAATAAGTTTCCTGATGCTTTCACCGCCAGAGGTCGCGAAGCGATAGTCCGGATACATGGTCGGCGAGTGATTGCCCCAGACGACGACTTTGTCCAGGTCGCCGACAGGTTTTCCGGCGCGTGTCGCGAGTTGGGAGCGTGCGCGATTGTGATCGAGCCGCATCATGGAGGTGAAGTTTTTTGCCGGAAGCTCCGGGGCGCTTTTCATTGCGACGTAGCAATTCGTATTTGCCGGATTGCCCACGACCAGCACTTTGATGCTTCGGCTCGCCACCTCGTTGAGCGCTTTGCCTTGCGTTCTGAAAATGCTGGCATTGGCCTGCAGCAAATCGCGACGCTCGATATCGGCCGTGCGCGGCCGCGATCCGACCAGGAAGGCCAGATCTGCGTCCCGAAAGGCCTCCCGGGGATCATCGGTCTGCACGATGCCGTCCAGCAGTGGAAATGCACAGTCGTCAAGCTCCATGACCACGCCCTTGAGCGCCTTGAGCGCCGGAGCAATTTCCAAAAGCTGCAGGATCAGATGCTGCTCGCGGCCAAGCAGTTCGCCGGCCGCAATGCGAAACAGCAAACTGTAGCCGATTTGGCCTGCAGCGCCGCTCACTGCTACGCGCATGGGTCTGGTCATGTAAGCTTCCTTGCTTGAGCTGCGATGTTATATGGATTCATCAGCGCAAATCGACCTGCGGCCGCGCTGCGGCATTCTCGCCTAAGCCTTGCGTGGCGGCTGCGGATTGTGGGCAGGATCCGTATCGTATCTGAAAACTTTCACGACGATCGGGCCTCCAACCAGGGATCTCAGGTCGACCTCCAGCGCGTCTGCCGCAGCTTTTTCGTAAACCTCCCTGTCGCCGACATAAATGGTGAACGACTTCAGATATTTCGCCTTCTTGGCGGGCTCTGCGATGGTGTTCTTCGTCCATTCATAGAGCGGGTAATGAGCGGTGCCTTTGGCGGCAGCCTCGCTGACATAATCCGCAAACGCATCAAATTGGCATTTCATCACCGCATCATGCCTGTTCAATATGTCGGCCAAGGCAGAGAGCGACGGGTGTCCCGGATCGTTGCGCGCCAGGGGCGCGAATTCATCGCTCAACGTCAACCGCAGCTGATATTTCAGATCCTCGCCCATCACGCACTTCTGCGATTGGCAGGCTCAGTGCCGAAATGTTTGCGCCGCTTTCGCATAGCCAACACGATGATCGGGGCCTGCTGGGTAGCGCCCCGCCAGAGCAAGCACCCGCCGGATGTCGTCCGCGGATCCGGCACGCACCGCGCAATCGAGAAACAGCTGCCGCAACACATCATGCTGTGCGTGGCTCCCCCCCATGCGCTGGGTATCCGCGATGATCGGACGCATCACATCAAGCGCAGCGGAATATTCGCCGTGTCGATGCGCTACTACCGCCTCGCTCACCGGAAGCGCAATCTCTCTGACAACCGAAGCGTTGTCGGAGACGCCCTTGGCATAGGCCCGCATTGCATCGAGCATGCGTCGCGCCACGGTGTCACGGCCGGTTGCGGCGAGCGCCATCATCCAATGCGGCAGCGTAAACGGCGAAAGACAGTCATCGATGCGTTGTTCGGCCTTCTCGGCGATCTCGATCCAGCGATTGCCGACATCGACTCCCTGGCGCTCCAATCGGAACAGCATCGAGGCTGCGTTTTGCACGTCGATGATGAAATCCGGTTGTGACTGGGTAAGGGGTGAGTTGAGATTGCGGAAGCTTTCGTCATAAAGCGCCAGCACCTTGTCGAATTCGCGCTGCTCGTAATGATAAAGCGCGCGGTGCCACCAGAGATGATGCTGCAGCTGGTTGGTGCCTTCCCAGTGTGGCGCGAGAGCTTCCAGCCAGGCGATGCCATCGCGCGGGCGGCCCTGCATCTCCATCACATGCGCGACCGCATGCGCCGCCCAAAGATCAGCGGGATCGATCTCGATCGATTCGCGGCCGGCTGCCTCCGCAGCGGCGTAATCGCCGCACTCCTCGAGCGCGAAGGACCGGCAGCCGAGGAGCGGCCCATAGCCGGGCAATTCGCGGCCCCATCTCGGCGCGATGCGATCGAGCGAAGCGAGCATCTCGCGCGCACGTCCGGTCCAGAAATATTTGTAATGCGCGAGACGAAACGCGAGCACATCGGTGGGATATTCCCTTAGAATTGCCTCCCAGATCGCGAGCAGGCGGTCGAGATCGCCCGCAACCCAGGCCTCGAGCGCATCGACATGCAGGCGTTCGCGGGCAGTCGCGCTCTGCGTCAGAAGCCGCGCCTTGCGCGCCGCCTCGGACGCGGCTGGCAGCGCCGCCTGCTTGTAAAGCAGCATTGCGAAATAGCCCTTGAGACACTGGGCCAGACCGAATTGCGGATCGGCTTTCAGCAATGCGGCGAGATGATCGCGCGCATCGAGGCGCGCTTTGAGATAGCTCTCGATGGTGCGGTCGTAAGCAGCGGCCGCTTCCGCTGACGAGGTCGTAATCGTCAGGCCATGAGCGTCTTTCAGCATCGGATCACAGCTGGTGCATTGAATGTGACTTAGGGATTTTGCACGTTAATCCGCCCGCCGCAAACCGAGGGAGGATGGCCGACCGAAGCTGGGCCGGGCAGCAGTGGCGATATGAGCGCCGGCGTATTCTCTATTGCAGCGCGATTCCGGCGGCTTCGCGAACGGCATTCCACCGCTTGAATTCAGCGGCCATGAACGAGCCAAACTCTTCGGCGCTCGAACCGCGCACGAGGACGCCTGCCGCGGCCAGCCGGTTGCGCACCGTCTCGTTCGCAATGAGCTCGTTGAGCGAGTGGTTCAGCCTGGCAACGACCGGAGTCGGAATGCCCGGCGGGCCAAACACGCCATACCAGGTGGTGACATCGTAGCCCGGCAGCACGCCGGATTCGATGGCGGCTGGAAGAGCCGGCACGGCAGGAAAGCGATCCTTGCCGGTGACCGCTAGGCCCTTGAGGCCGCCGGAGTTAACCTGCCCGATGAGTGCCGACACGGTGTCGAAGAGCACATCGGCCTGTTTGCCCAAAACCGCGGCGATCGCTTCCGGCGTTGTGCGGTAGGGAACATGCAGCAGATTTACTCCGGCGATTTGCTTGAACAGCTCGCCGGCAAAATGCTGCGTGGCGGCAAATCCGGGACTAACGAACACGATCTTGCCCGGATCAGCCTTGGCAAGGCGAACAAGCTCGCGCACGTCGTTCGCCGGAAAATCGGGACGCGTAGCGATGATCAGGCTTGCATCCGCGATGCGCGCGACAGGCGTCAGAGCCTCGGTGTCGTAAGGCATGCTCTTTCGCGTCACCGCGGCAATGATCTGCCCTGCGGTCATCATCCCGATCGTGTAGCCGTCGGGTGCTGCTTTCGCGACCGCCTCATTGCCGATAATGCCACCCGCGCCCGGCTTGTTTTCGACCACCACAGTCTTGCCGAAGCGGTCCTGCAAGCCTTCCGCAAGTATGCGGCCGATGATGTCGGCACCTCCGCCCGCCCCAAACGAAACGATCATGCGTATCTGTCGCTGCGGCCATTCCTGCGGCGCTGCAGTTTGCGACGTCGCGGTTTGGCCCGTCGCAACGAGCCAGGAGAGGGCAGCAGATATTGCCAACCACCTGATGTGGCCGATCATGCTTCAAGACTCATGCTTCGTTCGCTCGCGCATCAAGATGAGGGACACAGTATTTTGGACGGCTGCTACGGCGCCTTGGAACTATGCCGCTGTGGGACCATCGCACTGCCTTTTTTGCGCGCGTTTCCCGGTATCGACGTCGGTCGTGTAGATGTTGCCCTTCGGGTGCAGTCCCCACCTTTCGGGATCATGTCTTAAAACTTGACGCGGTCGGCGCCCTTGAGGCCCAGCAGCGCGCGCGCTTCCTTGGGGGTCGCGATCTGATAGCCGAGTTCTTCGACGAGCCGGCGGATTTTTGCGACCTGCTCGGCATTGCTCTTCGCAAGCTGCCCGCGGCCGATATACAGACTGTCCTCAAGCCCCACGCGCACATTGCCGCCCATCATCACCGCCTGGGTCGCGAACGGAATCTGGAATCGTCCCGCGCCCAGCACCGACCAGCTGTAGTCGCTGCCGAACAGCTTGTCGGCCGTTCGCTTCATGAACATCA
>JBEVJT010000273.1:0-3094 GCA_040510075.1 Xanthobacteraceae bacterium
CTGTCGGCCGCAGCGCTTACCGCCCTCGACGGCGCGGAATTCGTGATCGGCGGCGCGCGCCATCTGGACCTTGCGGCGCCCGCTACCGCACAGACGCACACATGGCCGATTCCCTTTTCGGACGGGTACGCCATGATTCTGAACCGCCGGGGGCATTCGACATGCGTCCTCGCGACAGGCGATCCTTTCCATTATGGCGTCGGCGCGGAACTAGCCCGCTTGATACCCCCCGATGAAATCATCAGCTTCCCGCAGCCTTCAGCCTTCAGCCTCGCCGCCGCGCGCATGGGCTGGTCACTGCCCGATTGCGATTGCGTGAGCCTGCATGGCCGGGCGCTGGAGCGCATCGTTCCGTATCTGCAACCCGGCGCGCGTATCATGGCTCTATCGTGGGACGGCTCCACGCCGGGAAAGCTCGCAGCAATCCTGAAAGCGCGAGGGTTCGGAGCCTCGACGATCACCGTGCTCGAAGCCATGGGCGCGTCGCGCGAGCGAATCCGTAGCACGACAGCCGCCGATTTCAATCTCGCGGAGATCGATCCGCTCAACACCGTGGCAATCGAGGTTGTGGCGGCGGGCGATGCCAGGATCGTCACTCTCGCCCCCGGCCTTTCCGACACTTGGTTCGAGAATGATGGGCAGCTTACGAAAGCGGAGATCCGCGCATTGACGCTGGCAGCTCTCGCACCGAAAGCAGGCGAGTTGCTGTGGGATATCGGCGCTGGTGCCGGTTCGATCGGCATCGAGTGGTGCCTGCGCCATCCGCGAAACCGCTGCATCGGCATTGAAGAGCAACAGGAGCGGGCAGAACGGGCGCAGCGCAACGCTACCGAGCTTGGCGCAACGGCCATGGATATCAGGATCGGCCGCGCTCCCGAAGCACTCGTGGACCTGCCGCCGCCGGATGCGGTGTTTATCGGCGGAGGCGCTTCTGAGCCCGGCATATTCGGTGCTGCTTGGGGCGCTCTCAAGCCTGGCGGGCAGCTCGTCATCAACGCGGTGACACTTGAGACCGAGACATTGCTCGGCACGCTCCACGCACGCCATGGCGGCACCATGCGGCGCTTGGCGCTCTCGCGCCTGGAGCGCGTTGGCGGCATGCATGGCTGGCGGGCGGCGATGCCTGTCACACAATGGGTGGTGACAAAGCCATGATCGTGGCCGGGGTGGGTTTCAAGCGCAATGCAACCGCCGATGAGATCGTGACGCTCGTAGAGCAGGCGGTGGCCGATGCCGGATTGCCCGATGACGCCTTGAACCGGTTGGCGACAATCGATGCACTTGCAGCTCTTCCCGCCTTCGAGGACGCCGCGCGACGCCTTGCCGTCAGCGCGATAGTAATTGACGATATGACCTTAAGCGCAGCAGCGCCTCGCGTGAGCACGCATTCCGCCCGCTCCCTGGCGGCGCATGGCGTCGGTTCGGTCGCGGAAGCAGCGGCTCTCGCGGCAGGAGGCTCTGAGGCACGGCTTATCCTGGAGCGCATCGCCTCAAGCTCTGTTACATGCGCCCTCGCGCAGAGGGAGACGAATTCATGACTGTTCATTTCATCGGCGCAGGCCCCGGAGCCGCCGACCTGATTACCGTGCGCGGACGCAATCTCGTCGAGCGTTGTCCTGTCTGCCTCTATGCCGGTTCCATCGTGCCGCCTGAAATCCTTTCCTGGTGCCCGTCCGACGCGCGCCTCGTCGACACGGCACCTCTCGATCTCGACGCGATCACGGCGGAATATGCGCGCGCTCATGAGAGGGCTGAGGATGTCGCGCGTTTGCATTCCGGCGACTTGTCGATCTGGAGTGCCATGGGTGAGCAGATCCGGCGGCTCGACGCACTCGGCATTCCATACACGATTACGCCCGGCGTTCCCGCTTTCGCGGCCGCAGCCGCTGCGCTTGGGCGCGAGCTGACGGTGCCGGAGGTCGGCCAATCGGTGGTTCTCACCCGCACCTCGGGCCGCGCCTCGACGATGCCTGAGACGGAGCAGCTTGCAACCTTCGCGCAGACGAAAGCGACGCTCGCCATCCATCTCTCGATCCATGTGATTGAAAAGGTAATCGAGGAATTGCTGCCGTCCTACGGAGCCGATTGTCCGGCAGCCGTAGTCTGGCGCGCGTCATGGCCGGATGAGCGTGTGATCAAGGGCACCCTCGGAACGCTCGCTGCCATGGTGCATGCCGAGAAGCTGGAACGCACCGCTTTGATTCTGGTCGGCGAGACGCTCGCGGCAAAGGATTTTCGCGACAGCGCACTTTACTCGACGGATTACGACAGGCGTTTTCGCTCCAGCGCAGGCGAGGCCAAGCGATGATGTGTTTGATTGCAGCCGCCACTAGTCCAAGCATGGCGCACCGAAGCGGCGGGCTTCATCCTCAGCATGCTCACACATGGGGATGTATATGACACCCCTCGCCACCCTCTCTCCCGATTTCACACCCGGCACGGTCTGGCTTGTCGGTGCAGGCCCGGGTGATCCAGGTCTTCTCACCATTCATGCCTTGAATGCTTTGAAGGCTGCCGACGTAGTCGTTTATGATGCTCTCGTCGAACCGGGAATCTTGTCCCTGACCCGCGAGGGTGCCGTTCTCGAATATGCGGGCAAGCGCGGCGGGAAGCCTTCGGCGGCTCAGAAGGATATCTGCGAGCGACTGATCGCGCTGGCGCACGAAGGCCTCCGGGTTTTGCGCCTCAAAGGCGGCGATCCGTTCATTTTCGGACGAGGTGGAGAAGAGGCGCTGGCCTTGGCCGAGGCCGGCATTCCGTTTCGCATCGTTCCGGGTGTGTCGAGCGGGCTGGCATCGCTCGCCATCCACGGCATTCCGGCGACCATGCGTTCGACTAACCATGCCGTCATTCTCGCAACAGGTCATCGCGCACCAAACCAACAGGCCGAGTGGGCGGCGCTGGCGCGCACGGGCGTGCCTATCGTGCTCTACATGGCAGTCACGAACCTGCCGGACATCGTCGCGGAGCTGATCGAGGGCGGATTGCCGGGCTCCACGCCGGCTCTCGCCGTGCACGGGGTAACGACGTCGCGAGAGGATGTAGTGGAGGCAACACTTGCAGATCTGCCGCGACTGGTGTCGGAAGGAGCAAT
>JBEVJT010000274.1:0-17248 GCA_040510075.1 Xanthobacteraceae bacterium
CGCGCTTTGCGGGCGATCAATTTTTCGCCAGCGAACATCTTCTCCACAAATTTGTCGAGCCGTCCGAAGGATTCGACCGAGAGTTCGGAACTGCCTGCGCCATCAATGCCGCCGCCCTCGGGAACGACTGCACGGGAGAATCCAAGCCGCTCCGCTTCCTTCAATCTCGGGCCCGACCGGGTGACGGGCCGCAGTGTGCCCGAGAGCGAGATCTCGCCGAAATAGACTGCGTCGGCAGGAAGCGGCACATTGGCGAGCGAGGATAACAGTGCTGCAGCCGCGGCAAGATCCGCCGCAGGCTCCTGGATGCGCAAGCCGCTCGCGACATTGAGATACACATCATGACCCGACAAATTGAGCCGACAATGCGCCTCCAATACGGCAAGCAGCATTGACAGGCGGTTAGCGTCCCAGCCGTTCACAGCGCGCCGCGGCGTGCCGAAGGAGGTCGGTGCGACCAGCGCCTGCATTTCCACGAGCACGGGCCGACTGCCCTCGATGCCCGCAAAGACCGCGGTACCGGGCGAGCCGAGGTCGCGTTCGGAAAGGAACAGCTCCGACGGGTTCGCGATCTCGCGCAGGCCGCTGCCGGTCATCTCGAACACGCCGATCTCGTCGGTCGGGCCAAACCGGTTCTTGAGCCCGCGCAGGATGCGGAACTGGTGCGAGCCTTCGCCCTCGAACGAGAGCACGGCATCGACCATATGCTCGACCACGCGCGGGCCGGCGATCTGGCCGTCTTTGGTGACGTGTCCCACCAGGATCACCGCAGCGCCGCAGCTTTTGGCAAAACGGACGAGCGCCTGCGCGCTCGCACGCACTTGTGTCACAGTGCCGGGCGCGGCCTCGACCGCCGCGGTCCACATGGTCTGGATCGAATCGATGATGACCAGGCGCGGCGGGGCGTCCTCGGAAAGGGTCGAGATGGTATCTTCGACGGAGGTTTCAGCGGCGAGCTGCACGGGGGCGTCGGCGACCCCGAGCCGCTCGGCGCGCATCCGTATTTGCCCTACCGCTTCCTCCCCGGAGATGAAGACGACAGGATGCTGCTTGCGGGCAAGCGCGCCCGCGACTTGCAGGAGCAGCGTCGATTTGCCGATGCCGGGGTCGCCGCCCAAGAGAAGAACGGAGCCGCGCACGAAACCTCCGCCCGTGACCCGATCGAACTCGGCAACGCCTGACGCAAGCCGCGGCGGCGTATCGGTAGCGCCGGTGAGAGGCTCGAGTGCAAACAGACGGCCCTTGCGGCGCTTCGTGCCCGGCGCGCCGTGCGCCGGACCCGAGCTTTCCTCGGCGATGGTGTTCCACTCGCCGCAGGCATCGCATTTGCCTTGCCAGCGGCTATAGGTTGCGCCGCAGTTCTGGCAGACGAAGCTAAGGTCGCGCCGCGCCATGACACTTATGGTCTCCCGCTCATTCCCGCATGAGCGGGAATCCGGCGATAAAAGAACTGGGTCCCCGCTTTCGCGGGGACGAATGGGGAGAGCACGTCATGCTTCGCGGTAGACGCGGTGATAGCGCCGGCCGAGACTCGTGAGCACTTCGTAGTTGATGGTGCCGAGGCCTGCGGCGAGGTCATCGACGCTCATGCCGTCGCCGATCAAAGTCGCATACTCGCCGCGGCGCGCGCTCCCTTCGGGCAGATCGGTGACGTCGATTGCCGAAAGGTCCATGGATACGCGCCCCACAACCGGACAGCGCCGCCCCGCAATGAGAACCTCGGCGGCAGGCTTGGTTTTCGAGGCTGCGCCCGATCGCAGCAACCCGTCCCCATAGCCGGCCGCAATGATGGCGATGCGCCCCGCGCGTCCCGCCGTCCAGGTCGCGCCGTAGCCGACCGTGTCCCCGCGCTTGACCGTACGCACCTGCAGAATTCTGACTTTGAGTTCGATGACCGGACGCATGGGATTGCTTTTGCCTGCAACCGGGTTGACCCCGTAAAGCGCAATCCCCGGCCGCACCAGATCGCAATACGAGGGGCCACCGAGAAAGATGCCCGCGGAATTCGCAAGCGAGGACGGAACGCCGCGGTACATGATGCGAATATCCCGAAACAGGCGACTCTGACGGTCGTTCATCGGGTGATCGGGCGTATCGGCGCAGGCGAAGTGACTCATCAGCAGCGAAAAGCCGTGGCTCTCGGAGTTTAGACGCGTCGCGAGCGCGACAGCCTCATCAACGCTGACGCCCAGCCGGTTCATCCCGGTATCCACGTGCAAGGCCGCGCCGCCACGCCAATGACTGGCTGAGACGAACGCATCCCATTCGGCAAGCTCGGTGGTGCTGTTGATCACCGGGCGCAGCGCCGCATCGGCAAATTTCGCCCCTGCTCCCGGCACGAGCCCGTTAAGAACATAAATTGTTGCGCCGGGGGCGAGGGCGCGCACGCCGCGCCCTTCATTGAAATTGGCGACGAAAAAAGTCCGGCACCCCGCCGCAAGCAATGTGCGCACCACCGGCTCAAGCCCGCAGCCATAGGCATCGGCTTTCACCACGCCTGCGCATTCGACCGGCACCGTCATGCTGGCGAGCTTCTTCCAGTTGCTCGCAAGCGCGCCGAGGTCGATGGAAAGAACGCCGCCTGCTTCGATGGAAGTGGCGGTTTCCGCAAAACGTACTTTCGGGCTGTGCAGCGTCATCCAGCGGCAATGTATGCCGGCACCGCCGCGTAGGTCAAAGACATCCGTGAGGACTGTAGTTTTCCCGCATATCGCAACGCTCATGCGGACTACACGCGTGCGAGGTGCTGTTCAGGTCTCGGGCGGAAGCGCGATCCGCTGCTCGAGATTGTCAAAGCGCGTCACCGATGCCTCGAACTGCAGAGCGACGGTGCCGGTGGGACCGTGACGCTGCTTGCCGATGATGATTTCCGCCTTGCCATGTACCGCACCAATGTCGGTCTGCCACTTCGCGTGCTCCTCGGTTCCGGGCCGCGGTTCCTTGTTGCTCAGGTAATATTCGTCGCGGAAGACAAAGAGTACGACGTCGGCGTCCTGCTCGATGGAGCCGGATTCACGCAGATCCGAGAGCTGCGGGCGTTTGTCATCCCGGTTTTCCACCTGCCGGGACAGCTGTGAAATCGCCAGCACCGGGACGTTGAGCTCTTTCGCCAGCGCTTTGAGGCTCGTGGTGATCTCGGTCACTTCATGCACGCGTCCTTCGAGCGCGCGGCGCGAGGAGCCTTGCAGCAGCTGGATATAATCGACGACCAGAAGGTCGAGGCCCTTCTGCCGCTTCAGGCGCCGCGCGCGCGCGGCAAGCTGTGCCACCGTCAACCCGCCCGATTCATCGATAAAGAAGGGCAGGTGCTGCAACTCGACGACGACGTCCCGGATTCTCTCGAACTCGTTCTCGTGAATGCCGCCGCGGCGTATTGTGCTCGAGGGAATGCCGGTCTGCTCGGCGATGATGCGGGTTGCCAGCTGCTCCGCCGACATTTCCAGCGAGAAGAAGCCGACGATGCCACCGTTGGCGGTGACGATATGGCCGTCGGCGCGAACCTCGCCGCGCCACGCGCGCGCGACGTTGTAAGCGATGTTGGTGGCGAATGCGGTCTTGCCCATACCGGGCCGGCCGGCGACGATGATCAGATCGGAGGACTGCAGGCCTCCCATCTTGGTGTCGAGATCGCGCAGGCCGGTGGCGAGGCCGGAAAGCCTGCCCTCGCGCTGATAGGCCTTGGCCGCCATGTCGACGGCGGTATGCAGGGCGGATTCGAACGTCTGAAATCCGCCCCCGTAGCGGCCGGTTTCCGCAAGTTCATAAAGGCGCCGTTCCGCGCTCTCGATCTGCTCGCGGGGGGCGAAATCGACCGGCGCGTCGAAGGCGACGTTCACCATTTCCTCGCCGAGCGCGATGAGATCGCGGCGCGTGGCCAGGTCATAGACCGTGCGGCCGTAATCGAAAGCGTTGATGACGGTGGTGGCTTCCGAGGCGAGCCGCGCGAGGTATTGCGTGAGTGCCATCCCGGCGATGTCGATGTCCGCGGGGAGGAATGTCTTCAGCGTGACCGGAGAGACGAGCTTGCCCATGCGAATGAGGCCGCGGGCGATGTCGTAGATCTGGCGGTGGATCGGCTCGAAGAAATGTTCCGGTTCGAGAAAATCCGCAACCCGGTAGAACGCCTCGTTATTGATGAGAATAGCGCCGAGCAAAGCCTGCTCGGCTTCGATATTATGGGGAGCGGTGCGATAGGCGGGCGCAGGCGCCGCAATCGGCGCGCGGGCAAGTGATTCGATGGCCATGAAAATTGCTGCTTTGATTCTTTTGACGAGATCGAGGCATGGAACTCATCGCAACGTCTACCCGACTCACTTTTTTTATGCGAGCGGGAGCAGCTAGCAAGAGATGCGCGCGCGGGGAACTCGCGCCTGCAGGTTTCCCCGTTGATCTCGGCGTGAACAACCGACCCTGAAATTGCAGATTGAGCTTGACCGGAGATTCCGGGAAACGGTGAGAATCACTCGCCGGCAAGCCGCCACGGCGCGCGCGCCGTCCGCTCGCGCTGGCGCAGCCGCTCCTCCTCGCGGTCGATATAATCGCGCGTGATTGGCACAACACCTTGCTTTTTGGCAAGCTGCAGCTGAAACACCATCATTGCCTGCTGCTCGCGGAACGTCATCTCGGAGGCGGCGAGATAAAATTCCCACATGCGCACGAAGCGCGCATCGTACATCTGCTCCACCTCCTCGCGGTGCGCGAGAAAACGCTCGCGCCACGCCTTGAGCGTATCCGCATAATGCAGCCGAAGAATTTCGACGTCGGTGACGAGAAAACCGGCGCGCTCGACCGCGGGCAACACTTCCGAAAGCGCCGGAATGTAGCCGCCCGGGAAGATGTATTTGGCGATCCACGGATTGGTAACATTCGGGCCCTCGGAACGGCCGATCGAATGCAGCAGCATCACGCCGTCGTCGTTCAGGAGCGCGCGGCATTTGCGGAAAAATGCCGGATAAAATCCAACGCCCACATGCTCGAACATGCCGACGGAAACGATGCGATCGTATTTTTCGGCAACGTCGCGGTAGTCCTGCAGCCGAAACTCCACTTCGCCGGCCGTGCCGCTCCTGTCGGCTGCACGCCCTCGCGCAAACGAGTGCTGCTGCTCGGAGAGCGTGATGCCGGTAACGCGTGATCCACAGAATTCCGCCAGGTAAAGCGCCAAGCCGCCCCAGCCGCAGCCGATATCGAGTACCTGGGTATTGCTGTCGAGAAGGAGCTTCGCTGCGAGATGGCGCTTCTTCGCGAGCTGCGCATCATCAAGCGATTGGCCGGGATGCTCGAAATAGGCGCAGCTGTATTGGCGGTCCGAGTCGAGGAAAAAACCATAGAAATGCGTGCTGAGGTCGTAATGATGCGCGACGTTGCGCCGCGCGCGCCAGCGCGGATTGAACTGCTGAATGCGTCGTGCGATGAGGCGCGCGAACCGGCGCGGGTTTGCCCAGAGCAAGGCGCCGCCCTCCTGACCGAGCAGGATGGCAAGCACGTCCGTGATCGAGCCGCGCTCGATCACGATCTCGCCATCCATGTAAGCTTCTCCAAAACGGAGCTCGGGGTCGACGAGGAGGCCGAGCTCCGCGCGCCTCGTCACAAATCGCATTGCAGCGGGTGGCCCGGTCCCATCTCCGAGCGTGAATGTCGTCCCGCGCGCGGTGGTCACCCGAAGATTACCCGCACGGACGAACCGGGCCAAACTCGCACGAAGCAACCGCTCCATCGGTCGCATCGCCTCCTAAGCCTCCACTGTCATGCCCGCGACACAATTCGCGTTCACCGGCAGCGACTCACCACGTTCAGTCACAAGCAACTAAGCGCCGATGCAATTAAAACAAACTCCTTTACTCAGGGCAATGTTAACGAAGCGCCTGATCAAATGTGCCGAAGGAAAGCGCAGGACGATCCTGTTTTTGCCCCAAAATACGGATAGGTCTGCAACCCGACATCAAGGGTAGAGGCAATGAGGCGAAAGGTGTATCTGGCGTGGATTCTGGCGTTCGCGTCCCCATGCCTGCTGAGCCCTGCGCTGGCGCAATCCAATCTCGATGCCGGCAAGTCGGCGGCACAGATTTTCGCCGACACCTGCAACGCGTGCCATCGCAGCGCCCGCGAGATCAAACGGACGAGTCCCGGATTCCTGCGGGAGCATTACACGACGGGTGCGCGGGAAGCGGCCGCAATGGCTGCGTATCTGGCGGCCGTCGGCAGCGACGCCCGTGCCGTACAGCAACGCAAGCCGCCCGTCCTCGGCGCGGGCCGTACGCCCGAAAATGGCCGGCCGACGGTGGCTTCCGCTGGGTCCGGCCCTGAGACCCCGACTGGATCAGCCGCCTTGCAGGGCCGGCAGGAAGGTTCGCTGCCCGACCAAAACGCTCCCGTGGCAAGGGTACGCCGACCCTCAGCCGATATCGAGATCGGGATATCCTCTCCCCCCAGCTTGCCGGTACAGCGGGCAGAGCATTCGCCGTTCCCGACCTTCGAGGAATAGGCGGTCCTTACTTGTCCTTCCGATCGGGCTTGCTCTTCGGAACGGGCTTGCTCTTCGGAGCGGACTTCCTCTTCGCGGGCGCTGAGGGCTCCGGGGCCGGCGGCGGGGTTTCGGCTTTTTCGCTCTGCGGCGCGCGCTGTGCTTCGACAGCTTCCGGCTCGAAGAACGCCTCGGCCGCTTCCGCTTCCGCATCTTCTTCCGCTGACTCTTCCCGAACCGCGGTGATGTCCTCCCCGCGCGCGATGCGTTGAGCTTCGTCGGCATTGCGCGCGACCGTGAGCTCAACCGTCACTTCCACTTCCGGATGCAGCGTTATGGGAATTTTGTGCAGGCCGATGGTTTTGATCGGCGTATGCAGAGCAACCTGAGCGCGCGTGATTGCGAACCCTTGCTCGCCGAGCAGACTTGCAATGTCGCGTGGTGAGACCGAACCGTAGAGCTGGCCGCCTTCCGCCGCCTGGCGCAATACCGTGACTTTGCTGCCGTCGAGTTTTTCGGCGATCTTTTTCGCCTCGCTCTTTTGCTCCAGGTTTTGCGCTTCGAGCTGCACCTTCATGCCCTGAAAATGCGCACGGTTCTCGTCCGTCGCGCGTAGGGCCTTGCCCTTGGGCAGCAAATAGTTTCTGGCAAAACCGTCCTTGACGCGAACGACATCGCCCATCTGTCCAAGCTTGGCCACGCGTTCCAGCAGAATGACTTCCATCACTGTCTCTCCAGAAGAAGTAGGGCGGTCATTTCATACGCGCCCGGGTGGGGGTATTTGTTTTCTCGCGAAGCGGCTGCGAATGCCGAATATTCTGTCAGCAATCCCGGCAAGCGTCAGGAGCAGCACGGGCCAGCCGAGCACGAGTGCGGCAGCGTAAGTACTGGTCAGCGCAAGCGCACGGCCCCGCATGCCGCGTGTGGTAAAATGCAGCACCGCGAGGCCTGCAATCGCGAAGGCCATCAGCAGGCTTGCCGCGAACGCACCCGAGAGAACGCCAAAAAGATCCGGCATGAAAGAGCCGACGATCGCAAATGCGAGCAGCCCCAGGCTCCAGGACGGCAGGCTCAAGGCGGCAAGCTCCGGCCATGGTCGCCTCAGGCGTCCGGAGATTTTCACGACCCGGGAAGCGAGCCATAAATTGAGCAGGGTGGTCAGCGTCGTGAATACGGCGGCGGCCGGAGGAACAGCGATCACCAGCAGATCGACCACGGAGGACTCGCGCACGATGCGTTCATAGATTTTGCGCAGGGTAGCCTGCAGGCTTTCCTGATCGGTGCCGAAATTCGGAATTGCGGCGGCGACGACCAATGTGCCGATCAAGGTTGCCCAGAGCACCAGCCGGCCCAGCGGATACCATTCGACTCCTGCGCCTCCGCCATTCCTCACCGGCCGCGCGAGCAGGGCGAGATAGCCGAGCCACCAGGCGCCAAAAGCAATGACCGCGACCGCAATGACAAAGAGCCCGGAAAAAGCCGCGAGCGCGGCCGTTGCCGATGCTGCGGCAATGAGCCCGCTCAGCTGCGTAAAGCCCAGGGCCGCGATCATGATCGGCAAGGGCGCGAGATAGAACAGGATGACCGCTGCCATCGATCCCGAAACAATGGAAGCAAACAGAAGCGCGGCAGCGGCGCCTGCGCCCAACCCGACCAGAAGGATTTGCAGCATCAGAGGACCGACGGCAGAGGACTGACCCCGGTTGTCCCAGGGGTTCTCGAGGCCAGAGGATGGCCGGCTAAAAAGATGCCTTCCACTTGTCCGTCCTCCGTCGCCTGTCTTCCGTCCTCCGGGTTACCGGATCACGTACGGCAGCAGCCCGAGATAGCGCGCGCGTTTGATTGCGCGGGCAAGTTCACGCTGTTTCTTTGCCGAAACCGCCGTAATGCGACTGGGCACGATCTTGCCGCGCTCGGAGACGTAGCGCTGCAAGAGGCGAACGTCCTTGTAGTCGATTTTTGGCGCGTTCGATCCCGTAAACGGGCAGGTCTTGCGACGGCGAAAGAACGGACGACGTGTCTGGGCAGCCATTGCCATCTGCGTCACTCCTCTGCCGCCGGCGTCTCATCAGTACGCGCGCGGGGTTCGCGCTCGCGGCGGTACTCGCCGCGGTCGCGATCCCGAAATCCGCCGCGGTCGCGAAAGCCTCCACGATCGTCACGGTCGCGTTCCCGATCGCGATCGACCTTGCGCATCATTGCAGAAGGACCTTCCTCATGCTCGTCGACGCGCACCGTAAGATAGCGCAGCACGTTTTCGTTCAGCCGCTCCTGCCGCTCCAGTTCCTGCAAGGCAGATGACGATGCATCGACATTGAACAAGGTAAAATGTGCCTTCCGATTCTTTCGGAGGCGGTACGACAGGGACTTCATGCCCCATTGCTCGGCCTTGGTGACCTTGCCCCCGAGCCCCTCGATGACGCCCTGAAATTGAGTCGTGAGCTCTTCGACCTGCTGCGCGCTCGAATCCTGGCGCGTGAGGAAGACGTGTTCGTATAGCGGCATGACTGCCTTTCCTGTTCCTGCGCGCTGCCCCGGCGCAAAGCCCTTCGAACCCGTTCCGGAAAGGCTCGAATGCTCAGAAGGCGGGAACACGGGACGCCGGGCGCCTGGCCCTGCCGCACACGAGAAGGTACGGCCGTCCGTTCAGCTCCCAGCCGGGATCGAGCGGAAGGGCGGTTTATAGAGAGCCCCAGCGAAAGCGCAAGGCGAGGACGTTGACAGCCTTGCAGCCGGGTGCTTGGTCCGAAATATCTCTAGCGAGCGCTTCTCAGCTCCACTTCTCAGTCCCGCTTCGTATCGGAAAGGCGTCATGTCGGCCGCTTTCATGTTTCCGGGACAGGGCAGCCAGGCCCTCGGCATGGGCAAGGCGCTGGCACAGAATTTTGCGCAGGCGCGTGCCGTATTCGATGTGGTGGACGAAGCGCTCGGCGAGAAGTTGACGGCCGTGATCTGGGAAGGTCCGGCCGACAAGCTGACGCTCACGGAGAACGCGCAGCCTGCGCTCATGGCTGTCTCGCTTGCGGTGCTCCGCGTCCTTGAAGCGGAAGCCGGCCTTGATCTCGCGCGAGATGTGCGATGCGTGGCCGGGCATTCACTCGGCGAATATTCCGCGCTCGCGGCCGCGGGCGCGCTTTCGATCCGCGACACCGCAAGGCTGCTGCGCACCCGCGGCCGCGCCATGCAGGACGCGGTTCCCGTGGGCGAGGGCGCAATGGCAGCGCTGCTCGGTCTTTCATTCAGCCAAGCGAGCGAAGTTGCGGCAGAAGCGAGAGAGGGCCAGATCTGCGACGCGGCGAATGACAATGGGGGCAATCAGGTCGTCATCTCAGGGCATGCGGCTGCAGTTGACCGAGCGATCGAATTGGCCAAGGCAAGAGGCGCCAAGCGCGCGCTAAAGCTACCGGTTTCCGCGCCCTTCCACTCCGCGCTCATGCGCCCGGCCGCCGAGGTCATGGCGAAAGCGCTGGCCAAAGTCACCCTTGATCCACCGGTGGTACCGATCGTCTCCAATGTCACGGCCGTGCCGACCAGCAATCCAAACGAGATCGTCGAGGCCCTCGTAGCCCAGGTGACAGGCACCGTACGCTGGCGGGAAACTATTGGCGGCATGGCGGCGGCCGGGGTGACCGCATTCTATGAACTTGGCGCCGGAAAGGTCCTCTGTGGTCTGGCCAAACGGATTGCAGCTGACGCTCAGTGCTTCGCGGTCGGGACGCCCGAAGAGGTGCGGACCTTCACGCGTCCGTTCATGCGCTCCGATCCCAGAGAGCGCTAGGGCGCTGGCGCGGAGGGTAACAGGCATAATGCGCTGCAGGAGTGAGTCATGTTCGATCTTTCCAGCAAGACCGCGCTCGTAACCGGTGCCACGGGCACAATCGGACGCGCGATTTCAATGGCATTGCACGGTCAGGGAGCCACAATCGCACTGTCGGGCAGGCGCCAGGACACGCTTGCGCAGATTGCACAGGATTTAGGAGAGCGCGTGCACGTGGTGTCTTGCAATCTCAGCAACAGAGATGAAGTCGAGACCCTCGTGCCCCGATGTGAGGAGCTCATGGAAAGGCTCGACATTCTTGTCGCCAACGCTGGCATGACGAAGGACAACCTGCTCGTGCAGTTGGGGGATGCGGACTGGGATGAGGTGATTGCGGTCAATCTCACCGCCACGTTCCGGCTCGCCCGCGCCGCAGTGCGTGGCATGATGCGGCGCCGCTTTGGGCGCGTCATCGGCATTTCCTCCGTGGTGGGCGCGACCGGGAATGCGGGCCAGGCGAACTATACGGCGAGCAAGGCCGGAATGGTCGGCATGATCAAGTCGATCGCCGCGGAATACGCCAAGCGCGGTGTCACTGCCAATGCGATCGCTCCCGGGTTCATAGCCAGCGATATGACCGATCGCCTGAATGAGAAACAGCGCGAGGCAATTCTGACCCGCGTGCCTGCCGGCCGGATCGGCAGCGCGGCCGATATCGGTGCCGCCGCCGTTTACCTTGCGTCCGAGGAGGCCGGATATGTCACCGGCCAAACAATCCACATCAATGGCGGAATGGCCATGGTGTGAGCCGTCCGCCGCTACTTGGAAGTGGCTGGGCCGTGCGCTGGCCAAGAGATTTGAATTGTGGTAACCGGGCCGAGGTGTTTGGCTGGGGGCGGCAGCTTTTTATCTCACCATGGTCCCTTCGCGACCTGATCCGGCGCCGCACACAAGTCCATTCGCGTTGGCTCGGGCGCGCATGACCGATCGAGCCCAGATTTGAGGACACGAGGGTTGCAGCCATGAGCGACATTGGCGAGCGGGTTAAGAAAATCGTCGTCGAGCATTTGGGAGTTGACGCCGAGAAGGTGACCGAGAACGCGAGCTTCATCGATGACCTCGGCGCTGACAGCCTCGATACCGTCGAGCTGGTCATGGCGTTTGAAGAGGAATTCGGTTGCGAAATTCCGGACGATGCCGCCGAGACCATATTGACAGTGGGCGACGCGATAAAGTTTCTCGAAAAAAACGCAAAGACTTGAGCGAGCCGCTGGCGGCGAGGAACTTTCGCCGCTCCCGCGCTTAGACCTGCAGTAAGCCCCCTGTGGCGTCCGGCCGGCACCATTCCGGCACGAGCGAGGTATCGCAGATGAGACGCGTCGTCGTCACGGGCCTCGGGATGGTCACACCCCTCGCCTGTGGGGTTGAGGCGACGTGGCGACGGCTCATCAACGGCGAGAGCGGCGCGCGCCGCATAGACAAATTCGACGTCTCGGATCTGGCATCCAAAATCGCCTGTCAGGTGCCGCGCGGCAATGGCCGCGACGATGGGTTCGACGCGGACCAATGGATGGAGCCCAAAGAGCAGCGCAAGGTTGATGATTTCATCATTTTCGCCATGGGAGCGGCGACTCAGGCGCTGCAGGACGCGGGCTGGAAGCCGACGAACTACGAGGATTGCATCAACACCGGCGTGATGATCGGCTCCGGGATCGGCGGGCTCACCGGCATTGCCGAAACCGCCATCGTGTTGAAGGAGAGGGGGCCGCGCCGGGTGTCGCCGTTTTTCATCCCCGGGCGCCTGATCAACCTGGCCTCAGGCTACGTCGCGATCGCGCATGGTCTCAAAGGACCCAATCACGCCGTGGTCACCGCCTGCTCGTCAGGAGGCCATGCCATCGGAGATGCGGGGCGCCTCATCGCGTTGGGCGATGCCGATGTGATGGTCGCCGGCGGAGCCGAGTCGCCCATTTCCCGCATCGGTGTTGCGGGGTTCATCGCCTGCCGCGCGCTTTCAACCTCGTTCAACGATACGCCGGAACGCGCCTCCCGACCCTACGATCGCGATCGCGACGGCTTCGTCATTGGCGAAGGGGCCGGCACCGTCGTCCTGGAAGAATACGAGCACGCGAGAAAGCGAGGCGCCAGGATCTATGCGGAACTTATCGGCTACGGACTTTCAGGGGACGCCCATCACATCACCGCGCCGGCCGCAGACGGCGACGGCGCATGGCGCTGCATGAATGGTGCCCTCAAGCGCGCCGGCATTTCCGCTTCGGAGATCGATTACATCAATGCGCACGGCACATCGACACCCCTGGGCGACGAGATCGAGCTTGCCGCCGTGCATCGGGTCCTTGGTAATGCAGCTGGCCGTATCTCCATGTCATCGACCAAGTCCTCCATTGGCCACCTTCTCGGCGCCGCCGGGGCAGTGGAAGCAATCTTCTGTATTCTTGCCATGCGGGACGGCATCGTGCCGCCCACGATCAATCTCGACAATCCGTCCGTCGAAACGCCCATCGATCTGGTCCCGCACCGCTCGAAACGACGCGAGGTCCAGGTAGCGCTCTCCAACTCGTTCGGCTTCGGAGGCACGAACGCCTCCTTGGTATTTCGGCGCGTGAGCGAGTAGGGGATGGCCGGCTCCCACCTTTGGCCATATTCCCCCGTAGATTGAGCGGCTCATCGCTTTGGATTCTCAAGGCGAATTCTGTGGAGGCCCTTCCGGTGCGGCTCGCTGCCAGACTGGGACGCGGTGGCAACGGCCGCGTCGTACGCCGCGGCGGAATGCATGGGGTGAGCGGAGGAACTGATTTATCGAGCCCGCGCCATCGCCTCGCATCCGGGCTGCCGTCGCAGCCCCCGCCCTTGCGTCAGCCGGATTTTCCAGGTGCAACCGGCAGGATCGCGCCGGGCAAGTCGGGCACGCAGCCAGCCGATTTGGCTACCTCCGAACCACTTGCTTCGGATAGGGTGCCTGCGGTTGCGCTGGGAGAGCGAGCCCGAACACCGCCAAATGCCGGTCCGCAAGGCTCTCCTGCACGGATAAGCCTCGGATGTGGCGAGGCGGAGCCGCCTATCTCAGCGCGTCCAGACGGAGTAGCCAAGTTGGTGAGTGAGCCCAAACGCATCAGCCCGCGCAGTCCACGCGCCGCTCTGGAGCCCGATCACGTGCCACTCCCCCCTCGCAACTCTCGTCCGTCTCGCCGCGTGCGCAATCCGCTCGTCATTGTTGGCAACGCGGTTTTCACCATTCTCATTCTCGTCCTTGTCGTCGGGGGCAGCGCGACAGTACTGGGCAAGAGTCGATTGGAAACGCCCGGCCCGCTGCAGGAGGAGAAGATCGTTATCATCCCGCGCGCCGGCATCCTGGAGATTGCAGACCAGCTCAAACGCGAGGGTGTAGTCGACGAGCACCGTGTGGTCTTCCTCGCAGGCGTGCTGGCGCTCGGCGCGCGCACGGATCTGAAGGCCGGGGAGTATCTGTTCGCCAAGCACGCAAGCGTTCGCGAAGTCATCGAGACGATCGTGGAAGGCAAGGCAATCCAGCATCAACTCACGATTCCGGAAGGGCTCACCTCGGAGCAGATCGTAGCTCGCCTCCTGGACAACGAAATCCTTACCGGCAACATCAAGGAAGTGCCGCGTGAAGGCAGCTTGCTGCCGGACAGCTACAATTTCCAACGCGGATTTACGCGCGAGCAGATGCTCGCGCGCATGCGCCAGGCGCAGGATCGGCTAGTGCGCGAACTCTGGGAGCGCCGCAGCCCCGATCTGCCTCTGAAGTCCCCTGAGCAGTTGATCGTCTTGGCATCCGTAGTGGAAAAGGAGACGGCCAAGCCGGAGGAGCGCACGCGCATTGCTGCGGTATTCAGCAATCGATTAAGGCAGAAGATGAAGCTGCAGTCGGACCCGACCGTCATTTACGGCATCGTGGCCGGAAAGGGATCGCTTGGTCGTCCGCTGAGCAAAAGCGATCTGGTACAGCCTACTGCCTACAATACTTACGTAATCGACGGTTTGCCGCCTGGTCCGATCGCAACACCCGGCCGCGGCGCAATCGAAGCCGCCGCCAGTCCGGCACGCACGAAAGAGCTTTATTTCGTCGCCGACGGCACCGGTGGGCACGCTTTTGCCGAAACGTATGAACAGCATCAGAAAAACGTCGCCCGGCTGCGCGTGATCGAGCACGAACAAAAAGCAGAGAGCGCCGCTCCCGAGGCGCAACCTACGGCTCCCGCGCGTCCTGCGGCGGCATCTGCGCCGCGGGCCAGGCGCAGCGCCAACGGGGGGCCGACCCGGGCAAGCGGAACGGCGCAGTAACGACGTCTGCCGTGGCGCTGTCGAGCATGACGGGTTTTGCGCGCCGTCACGGCGAGTGCGCCGGTTACTCATGGGCATGGGAAATAAAGTCGGTCAATTCCCGGGGGCTGGATTTGCGATTGCGTTTCCCTGCCGGCTGGGACGCCATCGAAGCGCCGGTACGCGGCACGACCGCACAAAACCTCGTGCGAGGAAACGTGTACGCCACCCTCTCCATCGAACGCAAAGACATGTCGCCTCTCGTGCGCGTCAACGAGGCTGTGCTGGCGGCGGTGCTCGCGACGGTCCGGCAGCTCGCGGCAGAAGTGCAGGCCGACCCACCACGGCTCGACGGCATTCTCTCCCTGAAAGGGGTCATCGACGTGGTCGATGAAGGCGAGCGCGAAGAGGATCGGCGCGCCGCGGAGACCGCCGTGCTCGCGGGATTTCAGGACGCATTGGAAGATCTCACGGCCATGCGCCACCAGGAGGGAGAAGCGCTGGCACGCGTGCTCGCCCTGCGCACTAGCGAAATCGCCGCGCTGGCGGCGCGGGCGGACGCCGCGCCCGGCCGGCGTCCGGAAGCGATCAAGTCGCGCATCGCGGAGCAAGTCGCGCTTCTCCTTGACGCGTCGACGCGGTTTGATTCCGATCGCCTGCACCAGGAGGCGATTTTAATCGCCAGCAAAGCAGATATTCGCGAGGAACTGGACCGGCGCGCCTCCCATATCGGTCAAATCGAAAAGTTGCTTAAGCAGGGCGGCGCGGTTGGGCGGAGGCTTGATTTCCTCGCCCAGGAGCTAAACCGCGAAGCCAATACGTTGTGCTCAAAGTCGAATGATGTCGAGCTCACCAATATCGGGCTCGAGCTCAAGCACGTGGTCGAGCAGTACCGGGAGCAGGTGCAAAACCTCGAGTGAGCCGCGCTTCACGCGGACAACACCACGCGCCCAACCACCTTCCCCGCGCGCAACGTGTCGAGCGCGGCTTGCGCCTCGGCCATGGGGCGTTCTCTGACCGGGGGAAAGCTGAAATCGGGGTTGCGGCTCAACTGCAGCAGCTCGCGCGCTTGGGCAAGCGTTCCTGTCTGAGTCCCTTCAATCGCAATGGCTTTGAGACCGAGCATGGCGCTGGGCATGCTCAATGTCCCGCCGAGCAGGCCCGTGACCACCACCTTACCGCCTTTGGTCAATGCGCTGATTGCAAAGGCGAGCGACTGGGTCGAACCCGCAAAGTCGCAAGCGCCGTAAACGCCGCCGCCGCTCTTTGCGAGGAGTGCGCGACGGGCGCCATCCTCGCCGGGGTCAAAGGCCGCAGCGGCTCCGGCAGCCAGGGCCGCTTCGCGTTTGGCGCCGTCGATCTCAGCCACGAAAGGCCGTTCCTTGAACATGGCCATCGCGAGCGCAAGTCCCATCATGCCCACGCCACCCATGCCGACGAGCAACAGAGGGGAAAGCGCCGACTCGCGTTCAACGCGCCTGAGTGCCGCATAAGCGGTGAGGCCCGAGCACATCAGGATTGCAGCTCGTTCCGGCGCAAGGCCCGAAGTGTGGAGCAGATAACGCGGATGCGGGACCAGCACGTGCGAGGCGAAGCCGCCATCCATATTGACGCCGAGATGACGCGGTGCGCTGCAGATATTCTCCTCGCCACGCAGGCACGCCTTGCATTGGCCGCAGCCGATCCACGGGTAAACCGCGACAGCATCGCCGGTGGTCACGCCCTGCGCGGCTTCCCCAAGGGCTGCTACTGTTCCGGCAATCTCATGGCCGAGGGTGAACGGCAGCGTGCGTCCCGCGCGCACATCGAGCTTCTTCTCGTCTCCCAGACCGAAATATCCGTCCTGGAGGTGCAGATCCGAATGACAGACTCCGCAACACGCAATGCGCACCAACACCTCGGTGCCGCGGGGCTGCGGACATTCGCTCGTGGTTGCGAAAAGCGGAGCCGCGTAAGCGATGAGCGATTGCCGATGCAGGACGGTCATGCGTGAAGTCGATCTCATGCGCCAAATGCGCGAGCGAGCGCTACAAAACCCTCGACCGGAATGTCTTCGGCGCGTGCGGTGGGGTCAAGCCCGGCCGTGGCCAGCAATGAATGGGGATCCGAGCTGATCGATTTCATGCTCTGCCGCAACATCTTCCGGCGCTGGCCGAAGGCAGCTTGCGTCACCCGCTGCAATGCCTCGGCGTCGCAAGCAAGCGGGTTTGTGCGCGGGACCAGGCGCACCACCGAGGAAATTACTTTCGGCGGCGGCAGGAACGCCTGCGCTGGAATGTCGAACAGAATGCGCGCCTCGGTGCGCCAGGCACTCAAGACCGCGAGCCGACCGTAGGACTTGCTGCCGGGGGATGCGACGATACGCTCGGCAACCTCGCGCTGGAACGTGAGCACGAGCTGATCGTACCAAGGCGGCCAGGGCTTGACCGTAAGCCAGCCGACAAGCAGTGCCGATGCAATGTTGTAGGGAAGGTTCGCCACCACGCGCGCGGGCGGTTTTTGCAGAAACTGGCGTGCATCAAGATCGAGAGCGTCGCCACATAGGATTTCGACCCGACCGGGGTTTCGCTCCGCGATCTCCTCGAGCGCGCCGATAGCGCGCTCGTCGCGTTCGATCGCCAGCACGCGGCGAGCCCCTTGGGCGAGCAGCGCGCGGGTGAGCCCACCCGGTCCCGCTCCGATCTCGATCACCTCCACGCCGGCCAGCGGTCCCGCCGCCCGCG
>JBEVJT010000275.1:0-12891 GCA_040510075.1 Xanthobacteraceae bacterium
GAAGTTTGTCATTGCCGGGCTGGGCCCGGCAATGCATTTCCGCCCGGAATCTTGGGTGCGCAGGTCGGATAAAGCCGACTTGTGACGGTCACCGGAAGCGGCCGAGTCCGCGTGGTGGGCGGTGACGGACTCGAACCGCCGACATCCTGCGTGTAAAGCAGGCGCTCTGCCAACTGAGCTAACCGCCCGGTACGCTCCGTTTATCGCCGCGGCAGAGCAACAGGCAAGTTACAGCTTACGAGTTCGCCGCAGGCCGGAACGGCTTGGATGCACGGAAGCCTGCTTCCGTGGACGTCCGCTCACACATATACGCGCCGGACTTGGTCGTACCGTAACTCTTGCTGCCGTTAACGTAGTAGATCTTTGAGCGCAGGTTGACCCAAACCACCGTGTCGGTCGGGCAGCTTCCCTTCGCTTCTGCCTCGATGGCGAACTGGCCCTTGCTGGGCTCGATTGCCGGCTCGGCGCTCGCCGGCAGCGGCACGCCCCGGCACTCGGCCACAAATATCGTTGGGTTTTGCCGGCCGCTGCAATTGCCGCCCGATTGGCGGCCCATTCCTGCCGGCACTCCTTGGTTGTCTTCTGCTACGCCCCCGCGGGGCCCAGAGCCAAAAAGGCGGCCAACGCCAATGAGCCTGCCATCACGAATGTGGTCTTCATTCCGTATCTCCCAGTTCTATGCCGCCATGCGGGCGGACTGATCAGCTGTGCATTCCCACTCGCTGGGATCACCAGCGGGAACTATGTTCCCGTTTTGTTCCTAGAATGTCAAGTGTTCCGAGCTGGCAAAAACAAACGGCGGCACCAAAGGCGCCGCCGTTGAGCACGGATTGTTCGAGATTATCAGTGCGCCGTCAGCACCGAGGAGTCGTCCTCGGCCGGCGCCTCCGTCGCGACTGCCGGCTCCGCCGGCTTGGCCTTCTCCTCATCCCACTCGATGGCCTCAGGCTTGCGCACTAATGCGCGCGCAAGCACCTCGTCCATACGAGAGACCGGAATGATGTCGAGATTCTTCTTGATGCTCTCGCTGATCTCGACGAGATCTTTCGCATTCTCCTCAGGGATGAGCACCGTGCGCATGCCGCCACGCGAGGCCGCCAACAGCTTCTCTTTCAAACCGCCGATTGGCAACACACGGCCGCGCAAGGTGATTTCACCCGTCATGGCCACATCCCGGCGCGCTGGAATGCCGGTCATGACCGAAACGATAGCAGTCACCATGGCAACGCCTGCCGACGGCCCGTCCTTGGGTGTTGCACCCTCGGGAACGTGCACGTGGATATCCTTCTTGTCGAAGGACGGCGGTTCGATGCCGAAGGCGACTGCGCGCATTCGGACGTAAGAGGCGGCTGCCGAGATCGACTCTTTCATCACGTCGCGCAGATTGCCCGTGACGGTCATCTTGCCTTTGCCGGGCATCATCGCGGCCTCGATGGTGAGAAGCTCTCCGCCCACATCGGTCCACGCCAGGCCGGTGACGACACCGACTTGATCCTGGTCCTCCACCTCGCCGTACCGGAATTTCGGCACGCCGAGATATTTGGGCACATTCTCCGCGTCGACCGTGATCGAGCTCTTCTGCTCGAGCGTGAGCTCCTTCACTGCCTTCCGGATAAGGGTCGACAGCTCGCGCTCGAGATTGCGCACGCCTGCCTCGCGCGTGTAGCGGCGAATAAGTAGTAGCAGCCCCTCGTCGTTGATGGCCCACTCATTTGGCTTGAGGCCGTGCTTGGCAATCGCATTGGGAATGAGATGCCGGCGCGCGATCTCCACCTTTTCATCTTCCGTGTAGCCGGCGATGCGGATGATCTCCATCCGGTCCATCAAGGGCGGCGGAATGTTGAGCGTGTTCGCCGTGGTAATGAACATCACGTGCGAGAGATCGTAATCCACCTCCAGATAATGATCGTTGAACGTGTGGTTCTGCTCGGGGTCGAGCACTTCGAGCAGGGCCGAAGATGGATCGCCGCGGAAATCGGCGCCCATCTTGTCAACCTCGTCCAGCAGGAACAGCGGATTCGAGGACTTGGCCTTGCGCATCGATTGGACGACCTTGCCCGGCATGGACCCGATGTAGGTCCGCCGGTGCCCGCGAATCTCCGCCTCGTCGCGCACGCCGCCGAGCGAGACGCGCACAAAGTCGCGGCCTGTGGCTCGCGCGATCGATTTGCCTAGCGAAGTCTTACCGACGCCTGGCGGACCAACAAGACACAGGATCGGTCCGGTCAGCTTGTTCGCGCGCTGCTGCACCGCGAGGTACTCGACGATGCGCTCCTTCACTTTCTCCAGGCCAAAGTGGTCGTTGTCGAGGATGTCCTGCGCGAGCCGGAGATCCTTCTTTACCTTGCTCTTCTTGTTCCAAGGGATCGACAAGAGCCAGTCGAGATAATTGCGCACCACGGTCGCCTCGGCCGACATCGGCGACATCTGCCGCAGCTTCTTGAGCTCGTGCTGCGCTTTCTCGCGCGCCTCCTTGGAGAGGCGCGTACGCTTTATCTTCTCCTCGATCTCAGCGAGCTCGTCCTTGCCTTCCTCGTCTCCGAGCTCCTTCTGGATCGCCTTCATCTGCTCGTTGAGGTAGTACTCGCGCTGGGTCTTCTCCATCTGGCGCTTGACCCGCGTGCGGATGCGCTTCTCGACCTGCAACACGGAGATTTCGCTCTCCATCATGCCAAGCACCTTTTCCAGGCGCTCGGTCACGGAGGACGTCTCCAGAATCATCTGCTTGTCGGGGATCTTCACCGCCAGATGCGAGGCAACGGTGTCAGCGAGCTTGGCATAGTCCTCAATTTGCTGCACCACGCCCACCACTTCCGGCGAGACTTTTTTGTTCAGCTTTACGTAGTTCTCGAACTCGTTGATGACCGAGCGGGCGAGCGCCTCGGCTTCGACCTGCTCGCCGGAAGCATCCGCGAGCGCCACTGCCGCGGCCTCGTAATATTCCGTCCGATCGGTGTAACGCTCGACCTTTGCACGCGCGGCGCCTTCGACCAGGACCTTCACCGTGCCGTCGGGCAGCTTCAGGAGCTGCAGAACGCTCGCGAGAGTACCCACCTCGTAAATGGCACTCGTTGCCGGATCGTCATCGGAGGCATTCTTCTGCGTGGCAAGGAGGATGAAGGTGTCGGAACGCATCACCTCTTCCAGCGCCTTGATCGACTTTTCGCGCCCGACGAAGAGCGGCACGATCATGTGGGGAAAAACCACTATGTCCCGCAGTGGCAAGACCGGATAGGCCCGGATCTCGCCGGGAATGAGAGGCGGCTTTGGTTTGGCGCTGGTCATGGCCCGAAGTCCTCTTGTTGTGCCCCTCGTGCCTGAACCCGGTGTGCGGCATCCCGGTACGAGTGCAAGACTGACCCGGGAAGGGAACGATGACGGACTGTGAGGCGGCCGTCAGAGCTTGAGGTACTAGGGAACCCCTCCCGGAAGAATCTGGAGTCCTATTGCTCAGCCAACTAGGTGGCGACAGCTGCGCTTTAAGTCAAGTAAGCGCGACAATTCAAGCAAATAGATGGCCGAGCGCCCCGGTTAAGGCATGTCCGGCGGCCCTTAACAGGAGAATCAGGCGGTGGCGTCACTCACCCGGTCCGCGTAGATGTAAAGCGGCCGCGCGGTGCCTTCGACCACCTCTTTCGAAATCACCACTTCCTCGACCCCTTCGAGGCTCGGGAGGTCGAACATGGTGTCGAGGAGGATGCCTTCCATGATGGAACGCAGTCCGCGTGCTCCGGTCTTGCGGTTGATGGCTTTGCGGGCGATCGCGCCCAAAGCCTCCTCGGCAAGCGTGAGGTCGATCGACTCCATCTCGAACAGGCGCTGATACTGCTTCACCAGCGCGTTCTTCGGCTGGGTCAGGATCAGCTTGAGTGAAGCCTCGTCGAGATCCTCGAGCGTGGCGACCACCGGCAGGCGACCGACGAATTCCGGAATGAGCCCGAATTTGAGGAGATCCTCAGGCTCAACATCCCGGAAAATCTCGCCAGCCTTGCGGTCCTCGGGAGCCATCACCTTGGCTCCGAAGCCGATCGAGGTCGAGCGGCCGCGCGCGGAGATAATCTTTTCGAGGCCCGCAAACGCGCCACCGCAAACGAACAGAATGTTAGTGGTGTCAACCTGCAGGAATTCCTGCTGCGGGTGTTTGCGCCCGCCCTGCGGAGGAACCGACGCGATGGTTCCTTCCATGATCTTGAGCAGCGCCTGCTGCACGCCTTCGCCCGATACGTCACGCGTGATCGAGGGGTTGTCCGACTTGCGGCTGATCTTGTCGATTTCGTCGATGTAGACGATGCCGCGCTGGGCACGCTCGACGTTGTAGTCGGCGGACTGCAGGAGCTTGAGGATGATGTTCTCGACATCCTCGCCCACGTAGCCGGCTTCAGTCAGCGTCGTCGCATCGGCCATCGTGAACGGCACATCGAGGATGCGCGCAAGCGTCTGAGCGAGCAGCGTCTTGCCAGAGCCGGTCGGTCCGATCAGCAGAATGTTGGACTTGGCAAGCTCGACGTCGTTGTGCTTGGTCTGATGGTTGAGCCGCTTGTAGTGATTGTGCACCGCAACCGAGAGCACCTTTTTGGCGTGATCCTGTCCAATCACGTAGTCATCGAGAACCTTGCGGATTTCCTTCGGCGTCGGGATGCCATCGCGCGATTTCACCAGCGAGGATTTGTTCTCCTCGCGGATGATATCCATGCACAGCTCGACGCACTCGTCGCAGATGAAGACGGTCGGCCCGGCAATGAGCTTGCGCACTTCGTGCTGGCTCTTGCCGCAGAACGAGCAGTAGAGCGTGTTCTTCGAGTCGCCGCTAGCCTTGCTCATTCCATCTCTCCCTCGGCTGGTCTGCCGCGGGGCAATGAGGACGCAACGCAGCCAAGCATAATGGCAGCCCGTTTAAGAGTCCGTAGCAGCAATGTCACAGGTCTCCGATCTTTTGCCTGTCCGCCATCGTAGCGAATCACGGTAGTGCATTCCCAATCAAGATTTTATTAACGATGAAAACTCACAACCCACCGTCCTTCTGAATGCCCCTTTCTCACACGTGACTCTAGGCCGCCTTGGTCACATCCTCCGGACGCTTCTCGATCACGCGGTCTACGATGCCCCATTCCACGGCCATTTGTCCGGTAAGGAAATAGTCGCGTTCGAGCGCGTCCTCGATCTTTTTCAATGGCTGGCCGGTGTGTTTGACGTAGATCTCGTTGAGCCGCTTCTTCAGATTGAGGATCTCCTGTGCATGGAGCATGATATCCGTCGCCTGGCCCTGAAACCCGCCGGACGGCTGATGCAGCATGATGCGCGAATTGGGCAGGGCAAAGCGCATGTCCTTGTGGCCTGCGGCCAGTAACAGAGATCCCATCGACGCAGCCTGGCCGACGCACAGTGTTGATACGGCAGGACGCACAAACTGCATGGTGTCGTAGATCGCAAGGCCCGACGTCACCACCCCGCCCGGCGAGTTGATGTACATCGCGATCTCCTTCTTGGGATTGTCGGCTTCAAGAAAAAGAAGTTGCGCGACGACAAGCGTCGACATCATGTCTTCGACCGGACCGCTGATGAAAATGATGCGCTCCTTGAGGAGACGTGAAAATATGTCGTAGGCGCGCTCGCCGCGGTTGGTTTGCTCAACCACCATGGGTACGAGCGTGTTCATGTAGGTGTCGTGGGGGTCACGCATCGATCTCGCTGTCTCCTCAATGACACGGCTGCGGCCGATCTTGAGCCGAGGCTCGCGCAGGCGAGAGATATATACCCCCGCGCCTCGCACAAGCTCGTTCGTTCTCGGCGTGAGCCGGCCTCCACTGCAAATTTCGCTCGCTCAGGGTTCGCCTGGGCATCGATAGTATACCCAGGCACCCAACCGGCAAGGCTTGCCTCAGGCCGGGAGAACCGGAACGGCGATCAACTGGCAGCGCCGGCCTTTTCCTCTTCATCGTCCCGCAGCAATTCCTCGCGCGAGACCCGCTTCTCCGTCACCTCAGCAAGCTCGATCAGAAAATCTATGACCTTGTCTTCGAACAGGGGGGCCCGCAAACTCGCCAGCGCTGACGGACTCTTGCGATAGTAATCCCAGATTTGCTGCTCGTGCCCGGGCACCTGACGGGCGCGTTCAGCCACCGCGCGGCTGAGTTCCTGCTCGTTCACGGTGAGCCCGTTTTTCTCGCCAATTTCCGCGAGCACCAAGCCCAATCGAACCCGGCGGTCGGCAATGGCCCGGTATTCCTCGCGCGCCTTTTCCTCGGTGGTCCCCTCGTCGGCGAAGGTCCGATTCTGCGCCTTGAGATCCCCTTCCACGGCGTTCCAGACGTTCTTGAACTCCTCTTCGGCCAGGGTCGGCGGCAGCGCAAACCGGTGGAACTCGTCAAGCTTGTCCAGGAGCTGGCGTTTCAGGCGCTGTCGGCTCGCTCCGGTGAGCTCCTGTTGCAGGCGTTCCCTGACGGCCTGCTTCAGCTTAACGAGTGACTCGAGGCCAAGCGTTTTCGCAAAGGCATCGTCCATCGCGACCGTGCCGGGCGTTTCGATGGATTTGACTGTCAAGTCGAACGCCGCCTCCTTGCCGGCAAGCTGAGCGTTCGCGTAGTCAACCGGGAAAGTGACCTTGATGTTTCTTTGTTCGCCCGGGCTCAGGCCCACGAGCTGATCCTCAAAGCCCGGAATAAACGTCCCGCTTCCGAGATTGATCACGACATCGGTCCCGGTGCCCCCTTCGAACCACTTGCCGTCAATGCGACCTGTATAATCGATAACGAGCCGGTCTCCGCGGTCCGCTTTCACACCCTCGCCTTTGGCGGTGAAAGGACGGTTCTGCTCGGCAATTTTGCCGAGGGCCTCTTCCAGCTCGGCATCCGTGACCTCGGCAACAAGTCGCTCGAGCTTGACCCCCTTGAAGTCCGCCAGTTCGATCTTAGGCAGCAGTTCCAATGCGACGGTGTAGTCCAGGTCGGTCTGCCCACCCATCAATTTGTCCACCGCCGATTCGCCATCCGGAATGGTGACTTTCGGCTCGGTGGCAAGCTTAAGCCCGCGCTCACTCACGATCTTTCCGTTGAGCTCCCGTATGATCGCATCGATGGTTTCAGCCATTACGGCCTTGCCGTAGACCTTTTTGAGATGGGTGACCGGGACCTTGCCCGGCCGAAAACCGCGCAGCTGAACCCGGTCCTTGAGTTCGTTCAGACGCTGAGTGACGCGCGCGTCCAGATCGGCGGCGGGAACCTGGATGTGAAATTCGCGCTTGAGGTCGTCAGATAGAGTTTCCGTCACTTCCATAGGAGCATCTGCCTCTGCGGCCGCGTTGAAGCGAACTTATCTGTTTCTCGGTGCCTTGTGATGGTGCGGGCGGAGGGATTTGAACCCCCACGACTTTCGTCACGGGAACCTAAATCCCGCGCGTCTACCAATTCCGCCACGCCCGCAAAGAGCACCCTTCGCGCGGAGCGAAGCCGGTTTTGGCCGAATTCAGCGCATATGCGCAAGGCGCTTCGGACAATCTGCGAGCGCGTCGTTATCTCTATTGCACGTGTGGACGAAAATAAAGGTGTGTCCACTCCCCTGCGTTCAACTCCCTTTCAAGCCCTGTCATGACAAACCACGCTCGCCCCGGATCCGGCGGCAGTCTGCGCGTCAAGTCGCGCGTACACGGCCGGCAGTACTTCCGGCAGATCTTCGGCAATCATGCCCGGCCCTGCCAGGATCGCAGCCTGCGCATGCAGCCAAACGGCAGCGCAGGCGGCCTCGAACGGCGGCATGCCTTGCGCCAGAAGCCCCGCAGTCATTCCGCTCAATACATCACCCGCGCCTGCGGTCGCGAGCCAGGCGGGCGCGGAATCCAAAACGCCGACGCGGCCATCGGGTGCCGCTACGACCGTGTCCGCGCCCTTGAGGATGCAGATGGCACCCATTTGCCCGGCAGCGTTGCGGGCTCGTTCAAGTTTTGAATTCGCTTTCAAGATGCCTGGTAACATTCTGAAGAGACGTGAAAATTCTCCTTCGTGAGGAGTAATCACGGTTGGGGCCCTGCGCGGCGTCACACCCGCAATCAGCTCCTGCGGATCTTCGGCAAAGCTGGTCAGGGCGTCCGCATCGAGCACAACGGCGCGCTCTCCGGCGAGCGCCGTGCCGACAAGCGTGCGCATTTCGGGGCCAACGCCGCCCCCTGGGCCCAGCACCACGGCGTTGCGCCGCGGGTCGGCAAGAAATCCGGCAAGCTCCTCCTTTCCGTCGACAGGGCGAACCATGATTGCCATGTTCGTCGCGGCGTTTGTCGTGAGTGCATCACGGGGGCTTGCAATGGTTACAAGCCCCGCGCCCGCTCGCAGCGCGCCTCGGGCGGCAAGCCGCGCTGCACCAGTCGTGGATGCGCCCCCCGAGACCACGACGGCGTGGCCTCGGGAGTATTTATGGCCGCTCGCACGGGGGATGGGGAAAACCCGACCCCACTGGCGAGGTGAAACGACGGAAACCGACGGCTTTATGGCGTCAAGCGCGCTTTCCGGGATGCCGATATCGGCGACGTCGATCTCACCGCAATGAAGCCGGCCAGGCAGCAACACGTGACCCAGCTTGCGGCGAAAAAACGTGACGGTATGCCGTGCAACGACCGCCGCTCCGAGGATCGCTCCGGTAGTTCCGTTTATGCCGCTCGGCAGGTCCACGGCATGAACGCACGCGGTCGCATTCATGGCTTCAATCAGGCCCCGCGCCGAACCCTCGACCGCGCGGTCCAGCCCAGCTCCGAAAAGCGCGTCCAGGACCATATGGGCATCGGCTAATGCAGCAGGAGTTGCTGGTTCGCAGGTCCCCTCCCAGCGTTCTGCCGCTCGCGCTGCATCTCCTTTTAGGCGCTCGCGCGCTCCGGCCAGAAGCACGCGCACCCGGTATCCACGCTCTTGCAAATGGCGAGCAGCAACAAACCCGTCGCCTCCGTTATTGCCAGGCCCGGCGACGACGACGACCCGGCTTCCCGGCGGGTGACGCCTGGCGATATTGGCAGCTGCTGCCGTGCCGGCATTCTCCATGAGTTCGGCACCCGAACGGCCGTGGCTAATCGCGAAGCGATCTGCATCCGCCATTTCGCTGGTCGTAAGCAATTCGATCATTGGAAGCAGGACTCTCGCTCGCTCATGGGCACGAGAACATTGATCAGTGCACAGGCCAACAACTGATTGTAAGCGCCTACGAAACAGCCGGGTTGCCTAAATCATGCGCAGCTGCTTTTCTCCGGTGGTCCAAGCCGTGTATTAAAGTGGCCAGCCGGTCCTTGTCTCCGCTCCCTTGGACATTCTTGGCACGGAGCCTGCTAATTGCCAGCCCGGCAGTCCAGGCGCTTGCGGGATGGCCGCGGGGAAGGAAACGCGATGAAAAAAATCGAGGCCGTGATCAAGCCATTCAAGCTCGATGAGGTGAAGGAGGCGCTGCAAGAGGTCGGATTGCAGGGCATCACAGTCACGGAAGCCAAGGGCTTCGGGCGGCAGAAAGGTCATACCGAGCTTTATCGCGGAGCCGAATACGTCGTCGACTTTCTGCCCAAAGTGAAGATCGAGATCGTGCTTGGCGATGACATGGTCGAGAAGGCGGTCGAGGCGATCCGCCGTGCCGCTCAGACCGGGCGCATTGGTGACGGCAAAATCTTTGTCTCCACTGTGGAAGAGGCCATTCGCATCAGAACCGGGGAATCCGGCTTGGACGCGATCTGACCGGTTAACCGGTTGCAATTTCCCTGATCCCCTCCCAGCCACTCGCACGCATGAAAGGGTATGTGCTCAATGACGACGCCTAAAGAAGTCATGAAAATGATCAAGGACAACGACGTGAAATATGCCGATTTCCGCTTCACGGATCCGCGCGGCAAGTGGCAGCACGTGACCTTCGATATCAGCGTGATCGAGGAAGACACCTTCGCCGAAGGCCAGATGTTTGACGGCTCCTCCATTGCCGGGTGGAAGGCAATTCATGAGTCGGACATGAATCTCATGCCCGATCCGGCGTCTGCCTGCATCGATCCGTTTTTTGCCGAGACAACGCTTTCGCTGGTGTGCGACGTGCTCGAGCCCACGACCGGAGAACCTTACAATCGCGACCCGCGCGGTATCGCCAAGCGCGCCGAAGGCATGGTGAAGTCCATGGGCGTCGGCGACACGATCTATTTCGGCCCGGAGGCGGAATTCTTCATCTTCGATGACGTGAGATACTCGGCCCAGCCGTACAACACCGGCTTTCGTCTCGATTCCGTCGAGTTTCCCACCAATTCCGACACCGAATACGAGGGCGGCAATCTGGGCCACCATATCGGTTTCAAGAAAGGCTATTTCCCCGTCCCACCGCAGGACACGGTACAGGACATGCGCTCCGAGATGCTCGGGGCCATGGCGCGCATGGGCGTGAAAGTTGAAAAGCACCACCACGAAGTGGGTTCGGCGCAGCATGAGCTGGGAATGAAGTTCGCACCGCTCACACCAATGGCCGACCAGATGCAGATTTATAAGTACTGCATCACGCAGGTGGCTCAGATCTATGGGAAGACAGCCACATTCATGCCGAAGCCCATTTACGGAGACAACGGTTCCGGCATGCATTGCCATCAGTCGATCTGGAAGGATGGCAAGCCGGTGTTCGCAGGAAAAAAGTACGCCGATCTTTCCGAGATGTGCCTGTCCTACATCGCCGGCGTGATCAAGCACGCGAAAGCGCTCAACGCTTTCACCAACCCCACGACCAACTCGTACAAGCGACTCGTGCCGGGCTTTGAGGCGCCGGTGCTCCTCGCCTATTCGGCGCGCAATCGATCGGCGTCGTGTCGCATCCCATGGACCACCAATCCCAAGGCCAAGCGCGTAGAAGTGCGTTTTCCCGATCCGTTGTGCAATCCGTATCTGGGGTTTGCGGCCATGTTGATGGCGGGCCTCGACGGGATCAGGAACAAGCTCGATCCGGGCTCTGCCGTGGACAAGGACCTCTACGATCTGCCGCCGCAGGAACTCAAACAAATTCCCACCGTGTGTGGCTCGCTACGCCAAGCGCTTGGGGAACTGGACAAGGATCGCGCCTTCCTGAAGGCGGGCGGGGTGTTCGATGACGACTTCATCGACAGCTACATCGAATTGAAGATGAACGAGGTGATCCGGTTCGAGCACACACCGCACCCCGTGGAATTCGAAATGTACTACTCGGCCTGATCCTGCAAAGGCACAGATGGCTGAGAAGGGGCGCACATGCGCCCCTTCTTTTTGTTCGGGCTGCAGGCAAGCGTCGGGTTCGCCGGCTGAAGATCCCCTTCCTCAGACGGAAGGAGCTGTTCCGAGTCCACTCTGCCAGCTCAGCCCCGGCCTTGCGCCCGCTGGACGGGGTGCCGCGATCCGCAATTGACGTCCCAGCCGCCGCCTCGATTCCCGCGATTCGGTTGCGACCATTTGCTTTCGCGCGATAGAGCGCCCGATCGGCTGCAGTCAGCAGCGTAGGGATGTCTGCATAAATTGACGCGCTGGCTGCCCCGATGCTGACCGTGGCACCGAGAACGCAGCCGGCTACAGTTGCTCCTACCCGCTCAAAAGCATCCCGGTCCCGCTCGGCTGCGGCTGTCGCTTCCGGAAGCGATCCCGGCAACATGACCACGAATTCCTCTCCTCCAAAACGGACGTCGGTGGCGCGCAGCGTGTTGCTGGCGGTCGTGGCAAATAGCCTGAGCGTTTCATCGCCCATCGCGTGCCCAAACCGGTCGTTGATCGATTTGAAATGATCGAGATTGAAGATCAGCACGCTTAACGGCATACGACGTTTGTGCTGCGAAACCATGCGCTCCGCTGCCGCGAAGAATCCGCGGCGATTGAGCACGCCGGTCAACTCATCAGTGAAAGCCGCGTCCTGGTGCAGCCGCAGAGTGCGTTCCTTGGCCAAGACCAGAATGATGAAGGGACTGCCCACCACATAAAGCATGATCTCCAGTCCGAATAACGCAAACCATCCGCTGGCAAAGCCGGTCGAGCTGCCGTCGACGGGCATGACGATCGCAAGCGTCATCGGTGCGAGGAATACCGCCGCGTGGAGAATGGGCACCAACACCGCCGGCCAGCAATGAAGGACGGTTTTGCGGCGTTCCCGCCAAAGCTCGGTAGCGGTGAGCAACGTGTAAATTGAAACGAGGAGCGAGCTGAGCAGCAATCGCGCGGCGGCAAGTTCTAGCGCATCGAGTGACATACAGGCGGCGAGCCAGACTGACGGACCCGCGAGGATGCCGCCCCAGAGCACCCGGCGGCCGTGAAATATGCGCGCCGCATTCCATATCATTCCGCAAGCAACGAACAGAACGGCATTGGGCAGGCCGACCGGAACGGGCGGAGACATCCGATACTCGACAGTCCAGAGCGCCACCGCGAATCCCCCCAGCAGGTACGCACTGCCCCACCAGGCCAAGGCGCGCATGCGCTCCTGGCGGAGACCGAAAGAAGAAAAAGACCAAGCAGACCAGCGATGCTGGCGCCGACCAGGATGAGCGTGGCAGGTCGAAGAATGATCGGCGAAGGGACCGAGGCCAGCATGACTTAACCCTCTCCAGCATTCGTGCAGGCAAGCTCCATATCAGCATTTGCCCGGCATCGGTTGGGAGTCTGCTTGCAACGTTTGCGGCCGGTTGCACGAACAAAATCGGTTTGATCTGAAAATTGCTGAAAACAAGAATGGCGGGGTCGCGCGCGTTCGGGGCGGCCACCCAGGCGGTGGAAATGATGGAAGCGACGCAGGGCGGTTTCAACTGGCTGCCGCCCCCGGATGCGGCGCCGACCCTTAGTGGGGCGTTGGGTGAGAAGTCCGCCGTTAGGGCTCGCGGCGCGCCTGGTTGGGCCGTATGTAACGCCACCCAAGGGCCGGGGTTGAGGTTTTGGGGGGTTTCGCGAG
>JBEVJT010000276.1:0-14339 GCA_040510075.1 Xanthobacteraceae bacterium
CCGTAGCTCGCCGCAAGCTCCACCGCGTCGATCACATCGGCCACCGAATAGGCGTCGGGATTATCGAGCTCGATATATTCGAAGCCCTGCCGCTTGCGTCGTTCGAACTGTTCGGTCAGGTTGCGACGCCAGCGGGCCGCGCGGATCGATTTGTCCCTCGCCGTATTCCTGGGCGGTGTGGGACGTCTTGAGATAAGGGCCGTATGCAACGCGCTGGTTCTCGTTCTGCTCCGAATATTTTTCATTGAACAGATTGCAATAGGCGATGGTGATGCCGGCGGGCAGCGGCTTGCTCCAGTCATAGGAAACTTCCAGAATCTCGCCGCTGCGTCCCTTCCCGGGGTTCTCCGCGCCGATCATGTAGCGCAATTTCTTGCCGCTCAACGGGCTCGACGTGTATTGCGATTCCGCATGCACCGTCGTCGCGCCAAACGAGAGCGCCAATGCACCGGCCAATAACCATATCGAAGCCATGACAACCTTCCCATCTTTTCCGCGCTACCGCGTGGGGCGGCGATGGGTGCAGGCTAGTGATGGCGCGATTTCTCAGCTGTGATGGCGGTCACCGAAATTGCGAATGGCCGGCGCGCGCTTGTGATGGCGATCACAGAAAGAGTGCAGGCTGGCGCAGGCGAAGATGCCGCGCTCTACGTTACGGCGGCAGCGTGCGCAGGTACGCGATGATCGCGTCGAGATCGGCACCCGTCATGCGGGCGTACCACGCATAGCCCATGGGCGGCTGCATCGGCGTGCCATCCTTCCGAATGCCCTGTGTGATCGCCCCGCTTGATCTCGGGATCGCTCCATTTGCCGATGCCTTTTTCGGGATCCGAGGTGATATTGCGCGATACCGATATTCCCCAAGGCCCTCTGAATTCCTGTCCGCCGTGGGCCAGATTTGCGTAATCATGCCGGTCGCCGGCCATCGGGCTGTGGCACTCCATGCAATGGCCGATGGTCGCAAGATAGAATCCGCGCTGCACCGGATCGCGCATGTCGCTGGGCGGCTTATCACTGTTCGGCACGTACTCGACGTGCATGGGTGCCTTGTACTTGGGCCTTTGCACCTGGTGGCGAACGGCCGGTATGGAGCGCAGATACGCCATCACCGAATTGAGATCATCCGGCAGGAAAACTCGGTAGAACGCATACGGCATGATGGGAGCGAGCTGACTGCCGTCCGGCCGGCGTCCTTCCTGGATTGCGCGCCGGATGTCGGCCTCGCTCCACCGCCCAATCCCTGTCTCCGGATCGGGCGTAATGTTCGAGCCTTTGGCGAGGAATGTCGGCTCGTCCCAGGTCTGCGGCCCGCCCGAGTAGAGCCGGCGCCCGTCAATGATGCCGTCCGGTCCGCGCGGCGAGTGACAGTTGCCACATGTCAGAATGCCCTCGACGAGGTAACGACCGTGCTCGACGGAGGACTGTGCATGAGCTGCGGCCAATGCGCAGAGTCCGGTGGCGAGAATGGCAAACGATTTAACGGCCGCGCGATGCTCCGGGAGATGGCAAAAACGCGTCATTTCTCTTTAATGGAGTTTCTGCCTATCTCAGCCAGATCAGCAGTGGGACCCCTGTGCGCCCGGTGCAGCTCATGGTGCCCTCATATGCATCCGTCTTGCGCGCGGTATAGGTGCACGGAACGCCATCTAATACGAGCTTTGCGGTGAGGCGCGATTCCGAACGGCCGATGAGATGAAGCCGGATCTCGCCCGTCCTTTCTTCAGGGCCGTCCTGAGCACAAATGCCCACGTGCTTCATAGTCAGCGGCCCTGAAAATTCCTTCCTCGCGATGGACCCGCTATGAGCTAGATTGCCGGTGAGCTCCCATTCGCCCAGCACCCCGGCCTGACCGAGGAGCTCCATTGCCGCAAGCTCCGAGGGTGAGAACAAAGCCGCGGCGCCGCCCAGCAGGGCCGCCATGCCGGCGCGCCGAAGCCGCGGCTTATGGCGTGTAGCAGGCGCGATCGCCGCCACGGCAAGGCGCATCGCGCCATTTGTTACATGCATCAGGGCTTGGTGCCGGTTGTCGCCTCGCGTATTTCAATGAGCTCGGCTCGGGCGCTATCCGCGTCAGCGGTCTGACGAGCGATTTGTCCGGAATATTCTCGCGCTTTCGCTTGATCGCCCGAGACCTTTGCGCTTTTGGCTGCCCCGACTAAAGCCGCGAGGCGGTTGGGCTCCTTCTTGAGCACCGCTTCATAGGCTGCGAGTGCTTCCTTCGCCATTCCCCGGTCGAGCAGCATTGCCCCATAGAGTTCGCGTGCCGGTGCAAGCGGTCCCGGTGTGACCGGGTGCTTGTCGGTCTTGTCTTCCGCTTCCGCCGCAGCGCCCAGCGCATTGAGCGCCTCGTCGTATTTGCCTTGCGCGTGCAATAACCAGGCGGTCGCGACCTGTCCCTGGATGTCGACAATGTTTGACCAGTAGGCGTCGTTGCTCTCTTTCAGCTTGTCGCGCAACTCGACCAGTTTGGCGACATCGGCCTTACCGGCATCAGGGTTGCCTGATCGTGCCGCGCCCACCGCGCGCGCAAAATAGGTGATGGCATCGGCATAGAAGAACTTGCTTGGTCGAACGGGAAGTTCGGCAGCAGCCTTCCAGTCGCCGCGCTCGAACACGTAGCGCGCTGGACTTGCCGCTGCCGCATAAATCCCAGGAAACAGCTCGCTCTTGAATTCCACCTTCGTGAGTTCGTCGACGACGGCGCGCGCCTGCTTGTCCTGCGCCAGCTGCAGGTGGGCATAGACCAGGTAGTCCATGCCGTGCGCCTGGTCATGCTGTTCGCCACTCTCCTTGGCGATGCGGGCCGATTCCTTGTTCGAAGCAATTGACTCGTTCCAGTATCCCACGCGCGTAAAGATGTGCGATGGCATGTGCTGCGCGTGGGGCGCCGCCGCCGCGATCTTGGCGTACCGCCTGGCGGCGTCGATCCCCTTCTCGGCGAGCGCGGGAGAGTCGTAAAGGTGGATCAGATAATGCGCCACGCCGGGGTGCTCCGGCTGGCGTTTGAAGATGGGTTCCAGCAACGCGGCTCCTTTGAGCTGATTGGCATAGGTCTTGTCGGCTGGCGAAGCGGCCACATTGAGGGTTATTGCGTAGGCGATCTGCGCCTCGTCATCGTCCGGATAGCGCGCCGCCACCTTTTCTTCCGCCTTTGCATAGTTCTGCACTCTCGTGCGGTGGTCGAGCTTGTCATAATCGACATACATCGCTGCGATGGCGTCGATGTAATCCTTCTCGCGTTGCGTCTTCGCGCCCAGCGCTTGGCCTTTTTTTACGGCATCGAGCCCCAGCGGAAGGTTTGCCGGCGGCGGCGGCGCATGCGGATTGTAGAGATAAGTGAGTGCGATGCCCCAATAGGCGATGGCGCACTGCGGGTCTTCCTTCATGACTTCTTCGAAAGTGCGCCGCGCCGCGCTGTACCAGAACGAGTGCTGGTAGAGCATCGCGCGATCGAACGCCTTCTGCGCCGGTGGCGTGCAGGACGTCTCGAAGTGCACTTTGCCCAGGCGTTGTTCAGCCGATTGTGCCGCAGCCGGTTGCGCGATGATCGCCGCTGCGAGCGCAGCGACGGCGCCGATGGATATCCGTTTCATGGCATCCCCTCCTTGGTGTCAATGAGCAATCGAACGCTGCAAACAGGAGGATGCTACCTTGTCGCAGCTCTGCAAGAAAATTATTTTCGGCACACATGGAACCAAGGGGCGGGTGTGGACATTAACACAGACCACGCAAACGCGCGAGCGTTCTGCGCTTTCGATTCAGGCGCAGCGTGCACGACTAGCAGATAATCCTAATTTGTGCTTGCAACTGAACAGTAATTCTGTATAAAAAAGCGGACCGTCCAGAAATGTGAGTTTAGAGAGGTGGCTTCGGCCGCCTTTTTTGTTGCACCGTGCTGATGATGCGCGGATCAAGCGGCCGGCTTGTGGTGTTAGCCGCGTTTCCGCAATCCGACGGTCTCACCGGCGGCAAGATTGAGATATCCGTCCCGCGTTTGCGGGGTCCGCATGCCCAGAATTTCGCCGGCGACCTGCGTGCGCAGGATCTGCGCGGTGCCGCCGGCTATGGGAAACATGCGCGCGTCGCGCACTTTGCGCTCAAGCGCGAGATTGCGTGAATAGCCCATCGCGCCAAAAATTTGCAGGGCGTCGTTCGTCACGCGCACCGCGTTTTCCGACGCGAATATCTTCGCCTGGGCTGCTTCCTGCTTGTCGGGAAAACCGGCACCTGCATGCGCAGCCGCCTTGTAGATGAGCGCTTGTGATGCAGCGAGCCCGATCGACATGTCCGCGAGCATCCACTGGATGCCCTGAAACTCCGCGATGGGCCGGCCGAACTGCTCGCGCTCGCCGGCATAATCGAGCGCCAACTCGTAGGCGCTTTCGGCAATGCCCTGCGCCACGGTCGCCGCGCCGAGACGCTGGCCGTTATACGCATTCATCAGCCCGGCAAAGCCGCGACGCACGCCTTCGGGAGGGATGACCACCATCTCTTGCGGGACTTCGAGATCCTGGAAGAGCACTTCTGTCTCGGGAAGGCCGCGCACGCCCATCGCGGGCTCGCGCTTGCCGATGACGAGGCCCTTGGGCGTGTCCTTCTGCGGATCGCGTACGACAATGAAGCCGGCAATGCCTTGCTCCTTGCCGTCGTGGAACATGCGCGCAAACACGAGATGCAGGCGGGAAATGCCTCCGCCGGTGATCCAATGCTTCATGCCGTTGAGCAAATAGCCGTCGCCGTGACGGTCGGCGCGGGTGGTCATTTCGGTTGCGGCGCTGCCCGCGCCCGGCTCCGTGATGCAGATCGCCGGCTTGTCGCCCGCGAGCACGAGCGAGGCGGCAAGCCGTTTCTGCGCCTCGCTTCCGTATTTCATGATCGCGCCCAGGGCGCCCATATTCGCCTCGACGCAGATCCTGCCGGTGGTGCTGCACGCCTTGGCCATCTCTTCGATCAGGACCACAGCATCAAGGTACGGCGCTTCCCTGCCGCCATAGGCTTGCGGAACGGTCATGCCCATGAAGCCTTCACGCCGGAGCACCTCGACGCATGCCCATGGATATTGTTCGCTGCGGTCGGTCTCGGCGGCATGGGGCGCGATCTCGCGCGCCGCTATCGCGCGCACCCGCTCCTGAAACTCTTTCGTCTTAGGCGGCAAATCAAAAAGCACGGTCAACCTCTAAAGGTCAGGCGCACGGCATATACCGATGCATGGTGCAGGCCGTCACAAGTGACATAGACTGCGGTCCGGCCGGTTCGCAACCAAAGGATTCCAGATGCTGGGCAGTGTCAAGTCACGTGGTGCGGATGCGCTTGCGCTCGCCCTCAAGCACGCAGGCGTGAAGCGAATTTTCACGCTCTCCGGCAATCACATCATGTCCGTCTTCGATGCCTTGCTCGATACCGGCATTGAACTCGTTCACACGCGCCATGAAGCGGCGGCGGTGCACATGGCGGATGCGTGGGCACGCCTCACCGACGAGCCCGGAATTGCGCTCGTTACCGGAGGGCCCGGGCACGCCAATGCTGTTTCGGCGCTGTACACGGCGCAGATGGCGGAATCGCCCGTGATTCTGGTGTCGGGCCACGCTCCCAACGCCGAACTCGGCCGCGGTGCGTTCCAGGAAATGCCGCAAGCGGAAATGGCGCGCACCGTGACCAAGGCGGCCTGGACCTGCCGCGGCAGCGAGGCGGTTGCGTCCGATCTTGTTCGCGCGCTGCGTCTGGCGCGCTCCGGCCGGTGCGGGCCCATCAGCCTGAACCTGCCCTCCAATGCCCTCGAGGGAGCCGCCGATCTCGATCACCTGCCGCGCCTCGACGCGCTCCAAGCAGGCCAACGCTTTGACCGAAGCTTGGCCGGGGCCGTGCTTGACTGTTTGGCACGTGCGGAGCGCCCGCTCATCCTCGTGGGCCCGAGCCTGATGTCTCGGTCGGCAGGCGAACGCCTTGCGGCACTCGAGCGTGCATGCGCTGTCCCCGCCCTTGGCATGGACAGCCCGCGCGGTATGGCCGATCCCCGCCTAGGCGCATTTGCAGAGGTGCTGGCGGAAGCCGATTGCGTGCTGTTGGTGGGAAAAAAGCTCGATTTCACCGTCCGCTTCGGCAGAGCTCCTACGTTCCTGTCGGATTGCGAGTTTTTGCAGATCGATCCCGAACAGGCCGAGATCGATAAAAGCATTGCTGCGCTCGGTCCGAGACTCACGTTTGCGGCAGTCGCTGATACTTTTTCCTCCGTCGAAACACTGATCTCCGAGGCTCACGCGGGCACGATCACCCGTTCCTGGATGTCAGAAGTCAAGGCTGCGGTGGCCCATCGCCCGCCGGAATGGAAAGGAGTGAGAAGCACGGCACCGGGCCGGGTGCATCCCCTCGACCTCGTGCGGCCCTTGCAGGGCGTGCTCGATAGCCATGCGGATGCTGTTTTCATTTCTGACGGAGGCGAGATCGGCCAGTGGGCGCAGGCTTGCCTACACGCACCCCAGCGGCTGACAAATGGCCCGGCCGGGGCCATCGGTGCCGGCCTCCCGTTCGCGCTGGGTGCGCGCTTTGCGCAACCCGATGCGCCGATCGTCGCCACCATGGGCGACGGGACGTTCGGCTTCCACATGGCTGAGTTCGACACCGCCGTCACGCATAGACTGCCCTTTGTCGCGGTCGTCGGTAACGACGCCAAATGGAATGCGGAATATCAGATCCAGGTGCGGGAATTCGGGGCAAACCGTGCACGCGGCTGCGAGATGCGTCCTCTTCGGTACGATGAAGTCGCCTCAGCCATGGGGGCGCACGGCGAATTGGTGACACATGCCGAGGAAATGCTTCCTGCCGTTCAGCGAGCCCTCGCTTCCGAACTGCCCGCCTGCATCAATGTGATGATCGAGAGCGTAGCTGCTCCGCACATCTCGCGCTGATCGCCGGGCGCATGTGAAAAAGCGTACTTACGAAATCGCAGTGGGCAGCGTCGCTTGCAGTCCCAGCTGCTCATGCCAAAGGGGCAGGTCGCTCTCTTTGGTCAGAGAGGCAAGGAAAAGTTCGCCCCATGTTTTGATGTCGTTCTCGGCAATGCTCTGGAAAAGAACCTTGTGGCGGCTGCGCCGCTCTTCCAACGGCATTGCCAGCGCGTGCGCTATGGATGTGGCAACGGTTTCCGGGTCATACGGATTGACCAGCAGCGCAGAGGTCAGCTCGGCCGCCGCTCCCGCAAATCGCGAGAGGATCAGCACGCCCGGATCTTCCGCATCCTGTGCGGCAATAAACTCCTTGGCCACCAGATTCATTCCGTCGCGCAGTGGCGTGACCAGCGCTGCGCGGGCCGACCGGAACAGACCGGCGAGCACGCTGCGGCTGTAGGCGCGATTGACGTAGCGGATGGGAGTCCAGGCCACTTCCCCAAAGGTGCCATTGATGCGTCCCGCCGCCTCGCTGATGGTGCGCTCCATCCCGACATATTCCTGGATCTCGGAGCGGCTTTTCGGGGTGATTTGCAGGTAGGTCACCTGGTTGTGCCAATCGGGATAGACGCGGAGAAAACGTTCGAAGGCATCCATCCGCTCGACGAGGCCCTTCGAGTAATCGAGGCGGTCGACTCCGATGACCAGGGCGCGTCCGTTCAGACTGTCGACCATGTTGCGCACGAGCGGAGAGCGGACCGAGCGCCGCGCCAGGCGGTTGAACTCGGCGGTCTCAATGCCGATGGGGAATACGCCGATGCGCACCGTCCGTTCGCCGGTCTGGTACGTCAGCGCCGCGCGCTTTTGCAGGCGGCACTCACTTTCGAGATAGCGCGCGAAATTCATCGCATCGCTCTCGGTCTGAAACCCCACAAGATCATAAGCGCTCATCTGCGGGATGAGCCATTCATGGTTGGGCAACGCGGTGAGTATTTCCGGCGGCGGAAATGGAACGTGCAGGAAAAAACCGATTGGATTTTGGTGGCCGCGGTCACGCAACATCTTGCCGAGCGGGATCAGGTGATAGTCATGCACCCAGACCACATCGTCGGGCCGCAGCAGACCGCTTAGTTGATTGGCGAAATGCGCGTTCACCCGCCGATACCCGCTCAGATCGCGTCGCGAGAATTCAGCGAGATCCAGCCGATAGTGCAGGATCGGCCACAACACCCGGTTGGCAAAGCCGTTGTAATATTCCTGGTAATCGGCTTCCCACAATTCAGTAACCACGTAGGTAAGACCGCCCTGCCTCACGGTCTTGATCGTCACCTCCTGGTCCGCCGAAATCGTTCCGGTCCACCCGAACCACAGTCCGCCATGGCGCCGCAGGATCGCGCGCACCGCTACCGCAAGACCGCCCGCCTGGCTGGCCCCGTTACGGCTCGGGATCGCCACCCGATTCGATACGACGATCAGCCGCGGCAATTCCTGCCCTCCGAGGTTTGCAACAGGCGCATCGGTCCTGGCCCGCGTATTCCCGACCAACTCTGCGGCATCCAACTCAGCACTTTTTCATCCGGGCGGCATGTCCTGAATAAGAGCGCATGATCGTGGCGTTCCGCAAGCGAATCCACTGGCCTTGAGGATGGGTCTGCCCGGCATCGGCCCACCAGAACCGGCTAAAGGAGGGAAACGGGTGCCGGCGGGCCGAAGCCGCCACGGAACTTACAACGTCTGCGTTGCATAAAAGTTCGCACGAGGCTGCCTGCACACCCATTCACCAAAAAGCTGCGCTTTATCATGAAGCTGCAACTGCGTCCTCTCGTGAAAGTCGATCGAGCCAACGACGCACGTCGGCGGGCCGTTCCATGCACGTCTTCACGCCGACAACTTTCCGGCCGACCGAGATACTGATGCCGCCATAGTCCGGCATAATGTCGAACACGGGCAGATCTGTTACATCGTCGCCAATAAAAAGGGGACGGCGGCCCGCGAAAGGCGGGAGCGTCATCAGTTCGCGCACTGTCGTCGCCTTCGTCACCCCACTCTGCTTGATTTCAAGAACGAGCTTGCCTGGCAGCAGCTCGATGCCGCTGTCTAATGTTGCGGCAATCTTGGCTGCCGCCTCATGCACAACGCGCTCCTTGTCGGGAGCGAGGCGATAGTGCAGCGCCAGCGAATAGCCCTTGTCCTCGAGGATGATGCCGGGGCCTGCTTCGGCAATCGCCGCAAATTGTCGCTTGATGTTTGCATCGAGGGGCGGCAGGCGCGGCGGAGCTGGGGCTTGACCTGCGACGAGCCGAAGCTCGGCGCCGTGGCCGCCGATCGCCGGCAGCTGCAAGGGCGAGAAGATAAGATCGATCTCGCTTACCGGTCGACCGCTGACGAAGGCGAGGGCCCCACCCGCGCGTTGCCACAGGCGCAAGAGTGTCTCGCGCAGTGCATGGGGCACGAACACTTCGCGCGGCGTCGGAGCGATGTCAAGAATGGTGCCATCTATATCGAGCAGGATGGCCAGTCCGGCGAGGTCCTCGCTCGGCATGCTGGGCTCGGGCATATTCGCACGCTCGCTCACATTTGGCCTCATAGCTAAAGGGCCATCCCGCCGTCGACGAGGTGGGCTTGTCCGGTGATGTAGCTTGCCTCTTCGGACGCGAGGAACACGGCAAGCGCCGCCACCTCTGAGGCGCGGCCGAGGCGCCCCATCGGCTGGCGTTCGATGAACGCGCGTTCCACGTCTGCAATCGACCTTCCCGTGGACTCGGACAGCGCTTTGATGCGCCCCTCGAGCGAGGGTGACTCGATCGTGCCCGGACATATGGCGTTGGCCCGAATGCCGCGCTTGATGAAGTCCGCAGCAACCGCTTTCGTGAGCCCGATAACCGCAGCCTTCGTCGCCCCGTAAACATAGCGATCCGGCACAGCCCGGATGGTAGAGACCGCGGAAGAAATGTTGACGATCGCGCCGGTTTTTTTCGCGAGCATGCCAGGCAGGAATGCCTTGATCGTGCGGTGCATGGATTTGACGTTGAGATCGAAGGAAAAGCCCCAGTCGTGGTCCGAGCACTCGAGGACGCTGCCGTGGTGGACGAAGCCCGCGCAATTGACAAGTACTTCAACTGTGCCGAGGTCGCGGTCGATCTCCTTCGCCAAAGTCTCAACCGCGTCGGTCGAGCGCACGTCGAGCTTGCCGCTCTTGGCAGCTTTGAGACCATCGAGCTTTTGCGGCTCGAGGTCGGTGGCGACGACTATCGCTCCCTCCGCGATGAACGCCTCCGCTATGGCGCGCCCGATTCCCTGACCGGCTGCCGTGATCAACGCCAGTTTGCGTTGCAAGCGTTGGGCCATGACGAGCTTTTCTCCGGTTGCGCGCTGGCGCTCGTTCTACGCAGTCTTAATGGTTGTCGCGGGGCACGCTCTTCTCTGCGACGCGCTGATATTTGACAGCCGGTCTGAGAACCATGCCGTCGGCAAGCTGTTCCACCATCATGCGTTGAATCTCCTGCCAGGGCGTTTGGCTCGCCGGATAGCTCGGGCCGGCGTTCTGCAAAGCGATTCTCCGTTCCGACAGTTCGCTTTCCGGGATCAGGATATTTGCCGTGCCTTTGGTGAGGTCGATGCGAACGCGGTCACCAGTCTTCAAGAGCGCGAGTCCGCCGCGCACCGCCGATTCCGGCGAGGCATTCACGATTGATGGCGAGGCCGACGTTCCGGACTGCCGTCCGTCGCCGATGCACGGCAGCGACGTGACCCCTTGTTTGATGAGTCTGGCCGGGGGCTGCATGTTCACCACCTCTGCCGATCCCGGATAGCCGATAGCGCCAACGCCACGAATGACCAGCATCGTTCGATCGTCGATCTGCAAGGAAGGGTCTTCAATACGCGAGTGGTAGTCCTCCGGGCCCTCGAAGACCACCGCGCGTCCTTCGAAGGCGTTCGGATCTTTCGGGTTGGACAAATATCGCTGGCTGAACTCTTCTGAGATGACGCTGGTCTTCATGATTGCTGAATCGAACAGATTGCCGGAAAGTACCTTGAAGCCTGCACGCGCCTTGAGCGGATTACCGTAGGGGCGGATGACATCGGCATTCTGCGATTTGGCTTCTGCGACATTTTCTCCGATGCGCTTGCCGTTGATGGTGAGCGCATCAGCGTGGATGCGGCGCGCAATCAGAAGCTCGCGTAAAACTGCAGGGAGCCCTCCGGCGCGGTAGTATTCCTCGCCCAGATACTTTCCGGCCGGCTGCATGTTCACCAAAAGCGGCACCTCGTAGCCAAGGCTTTCCCAATCCTTGATGTCAAGCGGAACGCCGATGTGACGGGCGATGGCATTGATGTGAATGGGCGCATTGGTCGAGCCGCCGATGGCCGAGCACGCCACGACCGCGTTCTCGAATGCGTCACGGGTGAGAATGTCCGAGGGTTTGAGATCCTCATGCACGATTTCGACCGCACGCCGGCCGGTCTCATAAGCGATCTGCGCGCGCTCGCGGTAAGGTGCCGGAATGGCGGCACAACCCGGCAGCGACATGCCGAGCGCCTCAGCAAGCGCATTCATCGTCGAAGCCGTTCCCATGGTGTTGCAGTGACCCGGCGAGGGCGCTGAAGATGCAACCAGATCCAGGAATTCGCGGTAGTCGAGGCGGCCAGCAGCATGCTCCTGGCGCGCCCACCACACGACCGTGCCGGAGCCGGCGCGCTCGCCCTTCCACCAGCCGTTGAGCATCGGGCCGCCGGAAAGCACGATGGCTGGCAGGTTGACGGTTGCCGCCGCCATCAGCGCAGCCGGCGTGGTCTTGTCGCATCCAGTCGTGAGCACGACGCCGTCGAGCGGGTAGCCGAAGAGCACCTCGACCAGGCTCAGATAAGCAAGATTGCGGTCGAGCGCCGCCGTCGGACGCTTGCCCGTCTCCTGCATGGGATGCGTGGGAAACTCGAATGCAACCCCACCCGCATCGCGGATGCCTTCGCGCACGCGCTTGGCGAGTTCGAGGTGATGCCGATTGCAGGGCGACAGATCCGAGCCTGTCTGCGCGATGCCGATGATCGGCTTGCCCGACGTCAGTTCGCCTTTCGTCAAGCCGAAGTTGAGATAGCGCTCAAGGTAAAGCGCCGTCATGCCCGGGTTCTCCGGGTTATCGAACCACAGTTGCGAGCGCAGGCGCTTTGGTCTTTTCGCCTCCATCACAGTCGACCTGCAAATGCATCGGCAATGAATGCCTGTGCGAGCGCAAGTCCGTGCTGCATAGCCGTTTCGCGATTGATGGCCGTTCCGTGCTGTTCGGCAAGCGGGTCCTGCGCCGTGTCGCCGAAATTGCCGAACGTCAGGAGAGCCCAACGCGCTCCGACTCCTTCCATCTCCTGTTCGAAAGCGTCTCGTTCGGTTTTAAATGCGCGCTCATTTGCAGCGACATGGATGGCAAGCACTGCGGCCTTGATGCCACCGGGGTCCGCTGGGTGCTGCGTGCCTAACGAGCCATGCACGGATACGACGGCCTGCACGTCCGCGCCCGTTCGGGCCAAATCCAGAACGTTGAGACCGCCGAAGCCAAAGCCTATGGCCGCGCGCCTGCCGATATCGCCAATGGCACGCCGATCGGCTTCACGTGTAAGCGTGTCGAGCGCGGCTGCAATTCGCCGGCGCATGAGAGCGCCGTCGGCAATGAACGGCCGCAGGAATTCGCCGGGATCTTCCGTGCCCACCGGTCCATTGCCTTCACCGAACATGTCGGCGACGAAGACCGCATAGCCTTGCTCGGCCAGGAACTGACCCGTTTCAATGGCAAGCTTGCTCACGCCGCGCCAATTGGGCGCTGTCAGCAACAGCGGCCGGGGAGCCTTGCCCGACTCGTCCCAGATCAGGGTCCCGCGGCAGCTGATACCCGAGACCGAGTAGAAAATGCTCTCAACCGCCATGGGCTATCTCCACCTGTGGGCGCGAAGCTGGTAATGGGCGGAGCCTGTGACGAGAGCGGCCCCTGCCCAGGCAGTTTAGTGCGCCGCGCTTTTCGCGCACAGGCTTGATCACGCTCAAATTATTGGGGCAAAAGCGATTATATTGGAGCAAAATCGGCGGTCGCATCCCTCGACAAGACGGTCGCAACAGCCTTAAGAATATGATCCGAGCAAGCAATCGCTGATGAGGTACGAGGCGTATTTCGAGCGAGCCCTGGCGCGGCTCCACCAGGAGCGGCGATACCGCGTATTTGCCGATCTCGAACGCCTGGCCGGCCGCTTTCCGTATGCGATTTGGCACTCCCCATCGGGTCCGCGCGAGGTCGCGGTGTGGTGTTCAAATGATTATCTCGGCATGGCGCAGCATCCCAAGGTGATCGGGGCGCTCGTCGAAACTGCCGCGCGCATAGGGGCGGGCGCAGGCGGAACGCGCAACATCGCGGGGACGAGCCATGCGGTCGTGGAACTCGAACGCGAACTCGCGGACCTCCATGGCAAAGACGCAGCTTTGGTATTCACCTCAGGATACATCTCCAATCAGACCGGAATTTCCACGATCGCGAAATTGCTCCCGGACTGTCTCATTCTCTCCGATGCTTCAAACCATAACTCGATGATCGAGGGAGTGCGGCAGTCGGGAAGCGAGAAAGCCATTTTTCGGCACAACGACACGGTGCATCTCGAGGAGCTGCTTCGCAAAGGGGGTGCGCAGCGTCCCAAGCTCATCGTGTTTGAGACGCTCTACTCGATGGACGGTGATGTGGCGCCCACCGAGCGCATTTGCGATCTTGCGGAGCGCTACGGCGCAATGACTTACGCGGACGAGGTCCATGCGGTCGGGATGTACGGCCGGCGCGGCGGCGGTCAGGCCGAGGAGCAGGGGACGATGCACCGCATCGACGTCATCGAGGGCACTCTCGCGAAAGCCTTCGGATGCCTCGGCGGCTACATAGCTGCAAGCAGTCCGGTGATCGATGCGGTGCGCAGCTATGCTCCCGGATTCATCTTCACCACGGCATTGCCGCCCGGTATCTGCGCCGCCGCTACCACGGCTATCCGTCATTTGAAGAATTCGACATTCGAGCGGGAGCGCCAACAGGACCGGGCCGCTCAGGTAAGGGCGGTACTCTGCACAGCGGGTTTGCCGGTCATGCCGAGCACGACGCACATCGTTCCCGTGCTCGTGGGAGACCCGGAAAAATGCAAGCAAGCGACCGATCTCTTGCTTGCAGAGCATGGCATCTACATTCAGCCAATCAATTATCCAACGGTGCCCAAGGGAAGCGAGCGTCTGCGCATTACGCCAACGCCGTTCCATACTGATGAACTGATCGACGCGCTTGCCCAGGCACTTGTGGATACCTGGAAACGGCTCGATATGCCGCTCAGCCTGCGAGCCGTTGCCGCCGAGTGACCCGCTCGCCTGGAACTTCCGCGAGCTCTGAAACGGATAGCGGATTGGGCGAAGCAGAGCTGGAGAACCCCGCGCAGGCATCCGCT
>JBEVJT010000277.1:0-3999 GCA_040510075.1 Xanthobacteraceae bacterium
CTGGCGGGCCTACTCAGGCAAATTGCTCAATCAGCCGACGACTCGTAAAGAGAGCCGGCCTGTCCTCGCTGCACAGTGGCGGCCGATACGTCCGGTCACAAACAACTACAGCAGAGTAGGGCAGATTAGCAAAAGCGTAATCCGCCGCTTCACCTCCCGTGAGAAATTGCTACTCTCGGGGGTGCATGCCCAATTATCGACGTGCATTTGTTCCCAACGGCTCTTGGTTCTTTACTCACAACCTGCTTGACCGCCATCGTACCCTGCTCGTTGATCACGTTGAGACTTTGCGATGTGCTTTCAGAGAAACGCAACACAAGTTCCCATTCGAGACGGGCAGCGATCGTCATCTTGCCGGACCATCTTCACGCGGTCTGGACCTTGCCTCCGGATGATGCAGATTTTGCAACGCGCTGGCGGATAATCAAAACACACTTCTCGAAGTCGCTGCCTAACGAGGAGTGGCGATCCAGGTGCGCACGGCCCGAGGCGAACGCGGTATCTGGCAGCGGCGCTATTGGGAGCACCTCATCCGCGATGACAGCGATTACGAACGATATGTCGAATACTGCTACATCAATCCGATAAAGCACGGCCTCGTGCGCCGGGTTCGGGACTGGCCGCATTCGTCGTTTCGCCGCGACGTTAGGCGCGGGCTGTTTCCGATCGATTGGGCGGGAGAAGGTGAGCGGCCAATTCGGCGAACGTTAGTATGACAGGATTGGCGGATTACGCTTCGCTAATCCGCCCTACATCTGCTGCACGGTTGCCCGCTGTAGCCCGATGGCGCGCAGCGCCATGGCCTGGGCGCAGTCCGGATGCGCCAGTCAATCCCGCCCCGCCAGGGTCAACGCCAGGGCCAGAGCCCGATCGGCCGCATTACCGTGAGCTGGTGCCCCGTCATACGCCGCGGCGTGCTTGACGCGACTGGCACGCTCGAGCCCTTGTCCTTCTTGGCGGGACCTGCCGCGGGTTTTTTGCCTCTGTCCCCGCCAAGGCGGAACGGTCGGCTATATCTGAAATTGTACGCCGCAGGCGCGGGCAACACCGTCGCGTCCAGCGGCACCGCATAGGCGACGGGTCCTGGCCAAGCCGGTCCGTTCAGGAGCGGCGCCTCGCCGTCGCTCATCACCGTGTGCTCGAATGTTTGCGCGAGCGCAACCTTGATCGACGGGCGGCCGAAATGCTCGATGCCGAAGCTTTCGGGAGCGGGGGCGGCAAGCACTGAAATCGGGTTTTCCAGAGCCATTACAACCGTGCGCGGCCAGATCTTGTCCTCTCGGGGATGCCGCGCGACCCAGAGCTCGGGTTCGGCTACGGTCTTGGGTCGATCGGCGGTCGCGGGCACGACGTGCACGATCTTGTAGCCGCGCACTTTCAGCTCACGCAAAATGTCCGGCAGTGCAAGGGCGGTTGCCGGCTGAATGTCATGCAGCAGGAGGATGCCCTTGCCGCGCGCCTCGATGCGGTTGATGGCGCGTTTTGCCACTTCGTGGTTGTTGATGTGCGTCCAGTCGTCGGCAAGAAAGTCGACGCTCCAGGTCATGTAATTGTGCGCGGCGAGATATTGCTCGACCGAGTTCTGCCGCAACAGCCCCGGTACACGGAAGAAGGGTGAGACGGCCTTGGGATCGCCGAGCGCCGCCAGCAGCGAGGCATGCGCTTCCTCGATTTCGTGTGCCGCCTGATCCACGCTCATCTTGTGAAAGGTGAAGGGGTGGGTCTGGCTGTGATTGGCGATGGTGTGCCCTTCGTTGTAGATGCGCCGCACGAGAGCAGGGTAGCCGCGCGCCATGCGGCCCACCATAAAGAACGTCGCCTTCACGCATTCGGAAGCAAGCGTGTCGAGGACGCGCGTGGTGTAAGGCGGCAGCGGTCCGTCATCGAACGTCAACACGACCTCATGGTCGCGCAGCGGCAGAGTTTCCGGGTACTGCATGCTGCCGACGCGGGCGTGCTCGGCTGGATCGACCACAATCGTGCGGGAAACGCGTAGCGCGCCCTCGGGGCATTCGGCGGCTGCCGCACTGCCCAGGCCGATCATGGACGCCAGCAAAATTGCGGCGACGCTGCTCTTGCGCATGCCCCCCGATCCGATCCCGACTGTGTGACAATGCCCGGAAATACGCCCGGGATTCGCGATAAGAACCGGCACTGTACCGAAACACTAGGTGGAGGCAATTTAATGACGCCTTAACCGCGTGTTTTGAGAGAGAATTAATTGTGCTGTGGCCCCCCTGACACGAGATATGCACAGCCTCGGAGGCCCGTACCGTGCCCACCGCGAAGGCAGTGGTGCGATTTTGCCCACCCTGGGCTCAAGCCGCATGAGACCGTGACCGGCCGTTAACCCTAACTCCGTTAAATTCCGGCGAGATCGAGGCGGCGCCGGAGCATGCAGTGACAGTCGAGGAAAGCAGTCCGGGCAAATGGAGCGGGCTGCGCAGGGCGCTTGCGGCATGCTCGGGGCGCCACCCCGACCGTCCCCGCCGCAAGCTCACCGCCGAGCCCCGCGGTGCTGCGCCTCATTGTGCCACTCGCCTGCCTCATGTTTGCCGCCACGATCGTATGCACCGGCCTCGCTTACGTGCTGGCACGTCAAGCCGACGATTACCTGGAGGCGGAACACAGGCGGGCTTTGACAGGCGCGGTGCAGGCGCTGCAGGCGGTCTCGCCCGATCTCGCCAGGGTTGAACCCGCGCTGATCGTGCTCCTTGAACGGGCGTCGGGACTTCAAGAGCTGAAATTCGAGCGCGAGCCGGCCGGCCAGGGCCGCGAACTGCAATCCATGTTCGATCGCAACGGGCGCATCATCGGCTGGTTCAGCTGGGTGCCGGAGCGGCCTGCGACGCGCATGCTGCATCGCCTGTTTCCATTTGCGGCGACCATCGCGTTCGGCCTTGTCGGATTTGCCGTACTTGCGATGTGGCAGCTTCGCCGCCTCGGAGTCGAGCTTGCGCAAACCGAACAGCACGTCGAGCGGCTCGAGTATCAGGACACGCTCACCGGGCTGCCCAATCACAACCGGTTCTTCGAAGTCTTCGACGAGCGCCTTTCCGCCCGCCAAGGAGAGGAGATGCTCGCGTTCGCGGCACTCGATCTCGACGGCTTCGATGAGGTGAACGATGTGCTCGGTTATGCGGGCGGCGACGAGGCGCTGGTCGAGATCGGCAAACGGTTGCGGGAAGCGCTGCCGGCGGGAGGGGTCATAGGCCGGCTCGGCAGCGACGAGTTTGAGCTCCTGATTTCCGGTGCCGATGCGACGACCGCGTTGCAGGCGGCCGACACCCTGCGCCAGGCGATCGCCCGGCCGATGTGGATGAACCAGCGCGTTCAGGTGAGCGTCAGCATCGGGCTTGCGCTTGCTCCGCTTGACGGCATCAGCCGAGATGAGCTCACGCGGCGGGCCGACCTTGCGCTTCGCTCCGCGAAGCGGCGCGGCCGGGGCACGTTGCTCGCCTATGCGCACGAGATGGAGGAGGAATTCCACGAACGGCGCTTCCTCAACCGCGAGCTCGCGCGCGCGCTCGCAGCACGCAGCTTCGATGTTTACTACCAACCGATCGTACGAGCCGAGGACGGAATCGTCGTCGGGGTCGAGGCGCTGCTTCGATGGGAGCACCCCACGCGCGGCTGGATCCCGCCCGCCACCTTTGTGCCGGTTGCCGAGGAAGCGGGGTTGATGCCCCAGCTCGGCGAGTTCGCCTTGCGCCGCGCCATTTCCGATGCGGAGCGCTGGCCTGATCTTTACGTGTTCGTCAACGTCTCCCCGGTGCAGGTGCGGGACCGCTGGTCTCGGCAGTGCTGCAGGAAACCGGATTTGATGCTTCCGTCTCGTGCTTGAAATGACGGAGAATGTGCTCATCGAAAATGCAAATGAAACCATGGCATGGCTGCAGGAGCTGCGTGCATTGGACGTCCGCCTTGCGCGCGACGATTTCGGCTCCGGCTCTTCGAGCTTGCGCTATCTGCTACAGCTTCCCGTCGACGAGCGCATGG
>JBEVJT010000278.1:0-9809 GCA_040510075.1 Xanthobacteraceae bacterium
CCCATGTGATTTTGCTCTCTACTGCGAGCGTAACCTGATTGAGCGCTTCTTCAATAAACTCAAGCACTTTCGCGCCATCGCCACACGCTATGACAAACTTGCCAGAAATTTCCTTGCCGGAATTCAGCTCGCCTCAGCTATCATCCTCCTCAACTGAAAACAGGCCCTAGGACGGCCATTGCTCCGCTGTGAGTGCGGCGGCATCCACCCCGACGAGCGCATCGAGACTGGCGTCACGTCCGAGCGCATCGGCCAACTCGGCCTTGATACTCGGCAACAGACGCAGCCCGTGAAAAATGAAGGCCGTATAGAGCTGAACGAGAGACGCACCGGCTCTGATCTTCGCCAGCGCTGCTGCTCCGGAATCGATCCCGCCCACTCCAATCAGCGGAAACGCGCGCTCCACGCGCACATAGGTTTCCGCCAGCATGCGCGTGGACAATGGGAAAAGGGGCTTGCCCGAGAGCCCTCCTGACTCCTTGACCGCGGTGAGCTCGCGCAGGTCGCGCGGCCGGCTCAGCGTCGTGTTCGTCACGATCATGCCGTCGACGCGATTCTTGCGCGCGCTCGCAACGAGATCGTCGAGCTCTGTGAGGGTGAGATCGGGTGCGATCTTGATCAGAACGGGCGTTGCTCGACTGGTACGCGCGCGCGTCTCCATCACCGCGGCGAGCAACTCGTCGAGCGCGCCTCCGCGCTGCAGCTCCCGCAGCCCCGGCGTATTCGGCGACGAGATGTTGATACAAAAATAGCTCACCACGGACGCGAACATCTCGACGAGCCGCACGTAGTCGCTGGCACGATTTGCGCTGTCCTTGTTGGCGCCAACGTTGATGCCCACGACACTGCCGCGCTGCGCGCGTGCCTCGAGCCGTCGCAGCGCGGCATCGGCGCCTTCGCTGTTGAAACCAAGCCGGTTGATGACCGCGCGATCGCGCGGCAGACGAAAGACGCGAGGGCGTGGGTTGCCGCGCTGCGGGCTTAAAGTCACCGTGCCGACTTCGACGAAGCCGAACCCGAGTCGCAACAGCGAATCCGGCACTTCCGCATTCTTATCGAAGCCCGCCGCCATTCCGACGGGATTTGGAAACTGCAGACCAAAGACCCGCGTGGCGAGGCGCCGGTCGTCACGCACGAGCTTGACATGAGGGGGAATGCCCAATGCGCGGATGGCAAGCCGATGCGCATCCTCAGGATCGAGCAAACCGAGGAGCGGCCGCGCGAACGCTTCAAGAAGACTGATCACGACGCAACTCTCGTATGCGTCAAGGACAGCGACGTTTCGCGCCCTTTCAATGACAACAAACCGATCCTAGGGTCCGACCTCGCGCCATGGGCTAGTCTTTTGGCGCCGTATTCCTGGAGATCACGCATGCACCGCCGTCGTGCTTTGCAGCTGCTCGCGGGTTTTGCACTCTGTCCCCTGTGCACGAAACAGGCTTTCGCCGAATCTCATTGGGGCTATGAGGGGGGGGAAGGCCCGGAGAACTGGGCAAATCTCGATCCAATCAACCGCGTGTGTGCTGCAGGCGTGCAGCAATCCCCCGTCGACATCACCGACACCTTCGAATCGAGCTTGCTTCAGCTTAGAATCAATTGGGACAAACGAGCGGAGAGTATCGTCAACAACGGCCATACCATCCAGGTGAACCTGGGCGATACGAGCGTGTTCACCCACGACAAAACCAATTATCGGCTCGCGCAATTTCACTTCCATCATCCGAGCGAGCACTACTATGCCGGCAAGAGCTTTCCCATGGAGGTACATTTCGTTCATATCAATGCGACAGGCGCGCTCGCCGTGATCGGCGTGATGATGGCACCCGGACGCGCCAATGGCACGTTCAGCAAGATCGTCGCGACCATGCCGGAAAAGGAAGGACCGGCGATTCCCGCTGACCCCGGCATCAATCCGAACTCGTTCCTTCCGCAGAGCCGTAGGTATTATCGGTATCGTGGTTCGCTTACCACTCCGCCGTGCAGCGAAACGGTGGACTGGCTGCTCTTCATGGAGCCAATCCAGGTTGCGCAGGCCGACGTCACGCGCTTCAGCCAGCTGTTTCCAAGGAATGCACGACCGGTGCAGAAGCTCAATCGCCGCTTCGTCCTCCGCTCTGGGTAGTCGCGCTCCAAGTCCAGTCTCCTGCGACAAAGCGCGTGCGGCGGGGTTGTCATCGAGCAGTCCTCACGCTGATCTGGCAAGCGCGCCGTCGATCATGTCGATCGTGTTCGGAATCCCATAGAGGGCGACGAAGGAGCCAAAACGCGGCCCTTTCTCCTGGCCCAGGAGAACCTGATAAAGCATGTTGAACCAGTCAAGTGACACGCCCGGCTTGCCGTCCTTCGTCTTGATCTTGCCGGTCCGATCAAGAAACGGTTCGCGCCGCCCCACCTCGTAAACCACTTCTTGGATCTGGGAAGCGGCCACCCCGGGAGGGAGCTGCGCGAGCGCATCGCGCAAATCTATGAGAGCCGCGCGCTCGCTCTCCTTGGGCTTGCGGAAGCACTTCGCGGGCAGGATGAAGTCGCGGAAATAGTGCAGCGCGTACCCAACGAGCGCATCAAGCTTGGGATGAGTGCGCGGCGTCACTCCTGGCCGGTAACGGCCGATAAATCCCCACAGCGTCTCTGAATTCTCCGCATTGGATGAGGCCACCAGCGTCAGCAGCATGGAAAACGAGATCGGCACGTCCGTCTTCGGCGGATTGCCGGAATGAATGTGCCAGACCGGATTGGCGAGATGCTGGCGCGTGTCCTGCCTTTCGTAGCCTTCGAGCAGCTGCTGGTATTCGTCCATGTGCCGCGGAATTACATCGAAATAGAGCCGCTTTGCCGACTTGGGCTCTCGATACATGAACAGCGACAGCGATTCCGGGCTGGCATAGCGCAGCCATTCTTCAATGGTGAGTCCGTTGCCCTTCGACTTCGAAATCTTCTGGCCCTTCTCGTCCAGGAACAGCTCGTAATTGAAGCCTTCCGGAGCCATCCCGCCGAGCACTCTGCAAATCTCGCCGGAAAGTTTCACCGAATCGATCAGATCCTTGCCGGCCATCTCATAGTCGACGCCCAGGGCGACCCAGCGCATGGCCCAATCAGGTTTCCACTGCAGCTTTGCACGGCCGCCCGTCACGAGCGTGGTAACTCGCTCCTTCGTTTCAGGGTCCTCGTAAGTGATGGTGCCTGCCGCCGCATCGTGTGCGCTGATGGACACCTGCAGCACGATGCCGGTGTGCGGCGAAATGGGAAGAAATGGGGAATAGGTCTGCGCCCGCTCCTCCCGCAAAGAGGGCAGCATGATCCGCATCACGGCCTCGAAACGCTCGAGCACCCTGAGGAGCGCACGATCGAACCTTCCGGACGTATAGCAGTCTGTCGCCGACAGAAACTCGTATTCGAACCCGAACTGGTCGAGAAAGGTGCGCAGGCGCGCATTGTTCGCGGCCCCGAAGGAAGCATATCCGCTGCCGAACGGGTCCGGGATGCGCGACAGTGGCTTGCCGAGATGCTTCGCAATCATCTCGCGGTTGGGCACATTGTCCGGGACCTTCCGCAGGCCGTCCATGTCGTCGGAGAATGCAATCAGGCGCGTTTTGACGTGGTCGCCCGTGAGCACGCGGAATGCATGGCGCACCATGGTGGTGCGCACCACTTCGCCGAACGTGCCGATATGGGGCAGGCCCGAGGGACCATAGCCGGTCTCGAAGATTACCTCTTCTTTCGGATGCTTTTTCAGGCGCGCGACGAGCTTGCGCGCTTCATCGAAAGGCCAGGCAGTGGAATCCTCGGCAAGGCGGCGCAGTTCGTCCGTGTCGATAGGCGCTTCGACCTTATGCATCCAGTCGATTGTAGTCAGAACGGGCTGACCGGAAAGTAGCGCAGCCACAAATCGGTGAAGCGCCCTTGCTCCCAGACCTTGAACAAACCCCAGTTCAGAGCAAGGCGCATGAGGTCGTTGCCCTTGCGCACGGCAATGCCGATGCCTTCCCCGAAATAGCGGCTGTCGATGTATGGGCCGCCCCGGAACGCGCAACAATTCTCCGAATCCGTGCCATTGAGCCAGAACGCGAGCGAGATCGCGTCTCCAAAGAGAAGATCCACGTCGCCCCGCCGCAAAGCGATGCGCGCCACATCGGTACTGGGGTAGATACGCAACTCGGCTTCGGTGAACAGGTTTTTCAGAAAAGCTTCATGCGCGGTACCAGCGTCGACGGCGACCTTCTTGCCTTCGAGCCGCTCCGGCACGACCTCCTCGATTGGCGAATCCCGCCGCGCCACGAACCGTGCCGGGGTCCGGTAGTAGGGATCGGTGAAATCGACCTTGGCGCGAGTCTCCATCGTCGCAGCGATCGAGGCAATGGCGGCGTCGCCCTGATTGGCGTTGAGCGCGGGAATGAGCGTCTCGAACCGACGCATCTGGATCGTGCATTGGACCTTGAGCTCCTCGCACATCATGCGTGCGAGATCGATGTTGAAGCCCTGGGGATTGCCGTCAGGACCTGCGAAGTTGAAGGGCGGGTAATCGATTTCGGTGAGAAAGCGGATGACGCTGACGCGCGACAAATCCGGCTTTTCCGGCCGCCGCCGCGGATCCCAAAAACCGGGAACGCTCACACCCGCATCCGGCGCCGCTACCTGCGCCGGGACGGTGCCGGCTGCCGAAATAGCAAGCCCCAGAAGGCACAGGCAAGCGCTAGTAAGACGCATAAGCAGCGACATCCTGGGAGAGCTTTCCCCGCATATTGCCGTCGCTCCTGCGAGATAAAAGTGAACACATTGGCGAGATGCACGAGTCATTCTCGGGACCCGGGTATTAAAAGGAGCGGATACGGCGGATCAGTGGCGCTCGCCGGCAACTGGCCGGCCTTAGAGGTACCGGCGCAAATCGGCGGCCGCGGCTTCGACGGAACGGTCAAGCTTGAATGGCGATACGAAATGCCCGGCCTTGTCCATCAGGTAGACGATGGCCGTATGATCCATCGTATAGCTGCCCTGCGGCAGGGGAACTTTCTTGAAATAGGCTCGATAGGCCTTGGCTACGCCAGCAATGGCATCGGGATCGCCGGTAAGCCCGGAGAGATGGCGGTCGAAGTTCGACAGATAGTCCTTCAATACGGGTGGGGTATCCCGCTCGGGATCGACGGTGATGAAGATGGCGCGTGTGCGATCTGCGTCCTTACCCAAGGCGCGCATGACCTCGGAGATCTCGAACAGCGCGGTAGGACAGATTTCCGGACAATGAGTGAAGCCGAAGAAGACCAAGAACGGGCGGCCCTTCAGATCCTGATCTGTAATCTTCCTACCGTCCTGATCGATGAGCTCGAAGGGGCCGCCGACTGCTGCAACCCGCGGCGCCCCGGGGGTCGCCATCCGGTCCACAAGCAGCAACACAACAGCAAGGCACAGCACGAGCGCGGCGAGGAAAGCCGTGCTCACTATCAGAATGCGGGCGCTGCGCGCGGTCATGGCGCGGGACGTACGCTCGAAAATCGTCAGAGGCAACTGGCAATGCCGGCAACGATCATCTCATAGAACACGGCAGAGCCGTAATGGGCCCAAAGCGCAAGCGTGGCGGCCACAAGGACCGCGCCGGCCACCACGGTCAGCACGAGCGCTCGTGAAGATCGACCCGACGATGCCGCCGCTAGATGCGCCATGACTTCACCATGAGCCGAGAAATATGCATTTCAAGAGGCCACGACAATAGCGCGGCCGATCTCCGATAAATCCAAGCTGCTATCACTTCAAGTTGAAGCGGATGGGAACCGTGAGGTCCAGGCTATTGCCCGGCATCTCCGGAGGTGGCGGCGGGAAGGGCTGGGCCCGGCGCACAAGCGCGAGCGCCTCCTCATCAAGAACGGCCACGCCGGAGCTGCGCAGGATCCTGCTTGCGCGCAGCTGACCCGTGCGGTCGAGCGTGAACAAAAGCTGCACCACTCCATGTTCGCCGCGCGCATGCGCCTCATGGGGATAGCGCTTGTTCCGTTCCAGCAGCGCCACTATTTCAGATTTCCATGTTGGCACGGCAGTCGCCGACCGAGGGGTGACCTGTCTCTGCGACGGCGCGCGGGCGACGGCGCTGCGCTCCGGCGTGACCGCTTGTGGCACGGATGTAATCGGTGCGGGCGGCCGGGGCTGAACGCGCTCCTGCTGCACCTCGGGTGGCTTTAGCAACGCAATTTCGCCGTCGGATGCCTGCTTGAGTTCCGGCGTAGGCTCCTCGACTACCTTCTCAACCGGGCTTTCCGGTACCGCTTCCGACATGACCTGCTCGGGGCCGGGAGGGATCTCCATTTGCTGAAATTGAGGCGCAACCGGCACCGGCGAAAATTCGACCACGATCGCCCCCGCAGGGTCTGTCCGTTCGATGTCGCTCCGGCGGAGCGCGAACGCCCCGCCGATTGCCAGATGTGCGAGCGCGACGATTGCGCCGCAAGCCATCCACCGTCGCAGATCCAGACCGTCGTCGACTGCCCACGTAGTCACGGGCTGGTCACCTTCTCCAATCCGACGAGCGCGACCTTGAGATATCCCGCTGCGCGCAAGAGGTTCATGATGTCCATGAGTTCGCCGTAGGGGACCGTCTTGTCGGCGCGCAAGAAGATACGCGCGTCCTTGGCACCCTTCGTTTCCGCTTCGAGGGCAGGGCCGAGCTGATCACGCGCTATCGGCTCGTTGCCGATGGAAAGCGAGAGATCCGAGCGCAAGGTCACGTAAAGCGGCTTGTCCGGGCGCTGCTGCGGCTCGGCGGTCGCGGCGGGCAGGTTTACCTCAATGTCGACGGTTGCGAGCGGGGCAGCAACCATGAAGATGATGAGCAGCACAAGCATCACGTCTATGAACGGTGTGACGTTGATCTCATGCACCTCGGCAAGCGTGTCTTCCCCGTGATCGAGGCGGACGCTCATGACGTTACCGACAGTGCGGCTGCCCGGCGGGGCGACGCGGCCGTGACGGGACGATCGAGATCGCGGCTCGCGAGCCGCAATACCTCGGCGGCGGTATCGCCGAGAAGCGCACGATAGGTAGCGATCGAACGCGCGAACACATTGTAGATCACGACCGCCGGAATGGCCGCCGCCAAGCCCAAGGCAGTGGCAAGCAGCGCTTCGGCTATGCCGGGCGCGACAACTGCGAGATTGGTGGTATGCGATTTCGAAATACCGATGAAGCTGTTCATGATCCCCCACACGGTGCCGAACAGGCCAACGAAGGGGGCGGTAGCGCCGATTGTTGCGAGCACCCCCGTGCCGCGGGAAATCCGGCGGCCGTAGCTTGCTTCGAGCCGCTCCAGCCGCGAGGCGATGCGCTCCTTGATTCCGTCGTTTTCCGAGAGGCCGACGGACTGCTTGAGCTCCGCAACGGCGCCTGCCAAAAACTCAGCCGCCTCCTCACTCCTGCCCACAAACAATTGAGCTGCTTCCGCAACCGAAGTCGCGCGGGTCAATCGATCAAGACTCCCGCGCAAACGGCTGCGTGCGCGTACGATCTCGATCGTCTTCGCAAGCCAAACCGTCCAGGTGACGATCGAGGCAATGACAAGCCCGATGAGGACCCCCTGCACAACCGGGTCGGCATTAAGAAACATCCCCCAAGGGCTGAGATCGCGCGGGAGTATGGCATTTCCGACGATGGCAGGCTCGCCTTCCGCCCGCACCAATGAAGGAACGAGTGCGAGCCCAAGCGAAAACCAGCCAAAGCGGGGTCGGCTTGGAGCTGAAGCCAGATGACCCGCTGGCGCATGCCCTCTTGAGTTCGCGTGTTCCATTCCCGCTCCTCGGTCGCACGGCGATGTTACAATGTAACAACTCTCAATTGTGCCTGCCAGATGGACCAGCGTTCCGGCGACCGCGCACATTTCTTATTACGATGCGTGCTCGCGCGAACCCCTATTCGGTTGCCGCATATCATCGGTGAGTGCCGCGACTGCCTTGCTCGCAATGACAGCGAGCACGAGGAAAAAACCGAGCTCCGCGACGTGCGTCGGCTCGCTGATAAAGAAGCTGATTTTTGGTGGAAACAGAAAATAGGCGGCGGCAGCGCTGCTGGCAAACGACGCCAGCACCGCGAGCGTGCTCCCATAATGCATCGCGATGACGATTGTGGGCAATAAATATCCCAGGACCAAGTGATCCGCATCTAGATAGGAATCAATGGCAAGGAGCACGAGCGTGGTCAGCAGGATGGCCGCTATGGCCACGAGCACCGAGGACACAAGCCTCAGCACGACCGACTCCCGATCGTGCGACAGTGAGGTGCCGTGCCTATGTTTTTCCGCCAGCCAGATGCTCAACATGCACGCGAACACATAGAGCGCAATACTAATGGCCTCTTCCCGTGCCGGCGGCTGCAAGGTCGCAATCGGACCGGGCATTTCTGCCGCAATGACGAAAAGACTCACGAGCATAGCCAACAAACCAGGGCCGGTGCCGCCCGCCAAGCCTGCGAGCAGGACGGCCGGATAGTAGGACACCAGAGGCATTGTAGTGCCGTCCACGATCATAAAACCGAAGCGGATGCAACTCGCGGTGAGAATGCAGGCGACAGCGAACAAATAGCTTGCGACGGAATGCGAAGCGATCCAATCCAGAGCGCGTAGGCCGAGTGTTCGTACTGCGGAAAATGGAGTTTGCTTCGCTGCAGAGCCAAGTTGCTCATGGGCGGGGCGGTCGATGCCGGCAAATGACCGATAGCCCTGCGCAACGAAAATCAGCACACCGGCAGTAAACAGATAGAGGCTCCAGCCCATCGCGCTATTGAGCATGGAGTCATCGACCAAATGGGCTTGGGCAGTGAGCCAAAGAGACGCCAACCCAAGGAACACACTCAGACAGCCTGCGCCTGCACCGCCAATGAGCGTGGCAATGAATATGGCCGGATTGTAAAGAATGGACGGCATTACGCCGTCAACGATCTGCAAGACAATAATGTGAGCAAGCGCTGCACCACCGGCGCAAAGTACTGCAAAAGCATAGGCCAGCCGCGATCCCGCTGGCAGTCCCTCGCTTCCGACCCCCCGCACGATCTGTCGAACAGCAGCAATCATGGAGTTGTGATGGTGATCCTTTGTAGGACCACGCTAGCTCGCAAGCACGGCGATGCCAAGTAAAAGGCCCCGGGGAGGTTGATCGCCGGGGCCCTCGTGGCCGTCAGGTACCTTGGGGGTTCCAATGTAGACCACGTCTGTTGTCATGCCTTGCAATCGTGGCGAAACAAGAGTCCCGGTGAGTCCAATCAATGGTAAAGCACGCCCAGGTGTGAGCGTGAGTCATGCGTACGCTTGCTATCAGACACATGCAGTATACCTTTCGCTTTAGGCGAGAGGTTTCTGCCGTGGAATGCTGGAGCGGGCGAAGGGAATCGAACCCTCGTATGCAGCTTGGGAAGTTAGACTTCTTCCAATTACACCCGCAGGCTTAGGTGCAAAACAGCGCAAAATGGGGCTGAATGAGCTCAATGGGTTACGTGCATTTTGCAAAACCGTTTACCACCTTGGCTCAGGCTGATACGCCATTTCCTTCACCACCTTTGTCGCATCTCCTTGGCGTTGATATTTGCCGATGAACCCACCCTCTTCGTCGTCCGATGTTGAGTTGACGCGATACAAGCTCCACCTCTTATCTTTGGTTAGCGACAACCGGCAAGTCCTTCCGTTGCCTTTGCCGAATTCATTAGCCAGCTCAACTTCTCCGGGCGCAAGCTGTCCGGTATGGCCGAGCAGTTCGTAGATGCGCACGGGTTCGCTCTTGCCGACGACGGTGATCAGATCGAGTTCCCGAGCTTCCACTTCTTGCTGGGCAAGGCGAAGAGTA
>JBEVJT010000279.1:0-6011 GCA_040510075.1 Xanthobacteraceae bacterium
ATAGCAGAGGGTGTTCTCGTTCCGATCGATCTTCCAGCTGATAGAGACCGACCGGATCCTGTTCGATTTTGGAATCCATTCAGCGCCTTGCGACGATCGTATCCTAAAGAAATTTCCGCCCTTCAGAATGCGGACATTCGCGATTGGCGTACATTCGAGCAGCTCGACGTCGACGCTCTGGCAGATCAGATTGGCTTGCAAGCGGAGAGGCTTCACGCGTTCCGGCTCCATGCTGAAATGAATACGACGTCTCCGATTTTCGACGTCGCTGCTGCAACAATGTAAGTGCGAATCGGGGTGCGTTCACGGCGCGATCTGGCGTCGCGCGAGCCGCATGAACTTCTTCGCGACGTCGCTCAAGCTCTGAAAGCCGGCAGCATCGGGAGCGAAGGCTTTCAGCGCGAATATGTTGGAAACTGGGTGTACCTCGCGCGTGGATGGGATCTCTACGAAATCTATCACGTGCATGATCCGGCATGGATACGGCGGTCAGACGAGCTCATTTGGTCCGTCTTAATCCCTCACAATCCCAGCCTCGACCCACTCAAATTCATTGAACCAAGCTATTGGGCGACTCTAAAAACAATCGCACACATGCGAGCATCCTCACGTCAGCTGGCGTGCACGATTTATCGGCCCTCGCTCCTTTCAAGATCCGCGGTCGGACGCGCATTCGGCCTGGCTACCACTTTCAGCCCGGGTCTCGACAAGTGGCCCTGCTCGATGACGCATTTCTTCGAGAGCTCCTCGTCACGCAAGGAGGCGCTTTCAGCAAAGTAACGGCAGTCAATGTTCTCGACTACGGGCTGCATATTGTTCCGAACCCTGTCACACAGGCTGTTATTCTGGGACCGCTGATCAATTTCATTGACGATGGTGCACAGATCATCATCGGGCGGGATGTCACCGAACTAATCATTGTGACGGAAACGATCGACTACGATCTCGTCAACAAGATCGTCTACGAGGATGACGATCTCACGCCGCCTCAACCCGCGCCGTTCGCCGGTCCTCCGGATCTTCCGCGCTTTCCGACCAATCTCACGTCAGCCTACACGCCAGGGTCCACCAATCGAAAAGGCCGAGACGGCTTACGGGGCATCGATGGGATGGCTGGCAGTCCGGCGGCTTTCCTGCCCGGCGCGAAAGAGGAGACTTTGCTGGCGCTTACCGAGCGTGTGATCCGCATGGGGCTGCGGGACTGGGAAGCCTTCGCGGCGCACGGCACGTCCCTGAAACTCTCCGTGAACACGCCGGTTTCCGCGTTGCTCAAGCTGCCCATGGCTACCCTCCTGCGCGAGGAGCGGCCTCGCGGCGCGAACTGGCCCGGCTTGATCCTGGAAGTCACCGAGGACGAGATCCTTGACGATCTCAAGATTGCAAACGAGGTGGCGGACAGCTTGCGAGCCTTCAACTGCACTTTGGCACTCGACGACTTCGGGGCGCCGGTTATTCCTCGCTTTCCCGCCTGCGTCAGCTTCCATTCAGCGAACTGAAGATCGACCGCAGCTATGCTGCGAACTGCCACGTCGACCGCTTCAATTGGGGTTTGTGCGAGACCATCATCGAGCTCGGCCGCCGGTTCGGGTTGAAGACCGTTGCCGAAGGCATCGAAACCAACCACGACGCACATAAGCTACAAGCGATCGGCTGCGAGCTGGGTCAGGGTTATCTGTTTGCCAAGCCCATGCCGAAGGAGCAGCGGCATCATCTCCCATCGGATGAAGACAGTCCTGGCGGCGCCCTCGCGGCGCTATGTGACCGGGCTGAGCCGCGCCCGGGCCTGACGCCCTGCATTACAGCGCAAGCGGCGCTCATTGTCTTTCGGGTGGCGCAGCTGTGACTTGCCCGTGATGGGCCATGCGCGTATCGAAGAGGGCAAAAGCCGGGAGAACGCCGATGCATGTCATTCGCCGTCGCGGCTGGGAAATCGCCGAACGACTCGCCACGCCCGAGCATCTGTTCTTCGACCGCCGCGCCTTTCTGGCCGCGAGCGGAGCGCTGGCGCTCGGCTTCTGGCCAAAGGGTGCCGCTGCGCAGCGCGTCGCCGACCTGCCCGACCCGACGCAGGATCTCTATCCTGCCAAGCGCAACGAAAAATTCGCTCTCGACCGCCCGGTCACGGACGAAAAGATGAACACAAACTACAACAATTTCTATGAGTTCGGGACGAGCAAATATATCGCCAAGCCGGCGCAAGCGCTGAAGCTGAGGCCCTGGACCGTCAAGATCGACGGCATGGTCGAGCGCGAGCAGGAGATCGGGATTGATGATCTGATCCGGAAAATGAGTCTCGAAGAGCGGCTGTACCGGCATCGCTGCGTGGAGGCGTGGTCGATGGCCATTGCATGGAGCGGGTTTCCGCTCGCCAGGCTCGTGGAAATGGCACAGCCGCTTTCATCGGCAAAATATCTGCGCATGGAGACCTTCCTCGACCGCGCGGTGGCACCCGGCCAGCGCGCGGCGTGGCAACCGTGGCCGTATGTCGAAGGACTTACCATGGCGGAAGCGACCAACGAGCTTGCGTTCCTCGTCACCGGTGCTTACGGCAAGCCTGTGTCGAAGCAGCAGGGCGCGCCGCTGCGCCTGGCCGTGCCGTGGAAATACGGGTTCAAATCGATCAAATCCATCGTGCGCTTCACGTTCACCGACCAGCGCCCCAAGAGCTATTGGGAGGCAGTGCAGGGCTCCGAATACGGGTTCTGGGCAAACGTTAACCCGCGGGTCGCGCATCCGCGCTGGAGCCAGGCGACTGAGGAGCTTATTGGATTGAGCGAGCGGCGGCCGACGCTTTTGTTCAACGGCTATGCCGATTATGTCGCGCACCTCTACAAGGGGCTCGAGCACGAACGGCTCTGGGCGTAGCCGTTATTGTGGCCGAGACCCGACCCGCTTCGCTCTGGCCTACACATAGACCCCGCATATTACTGCGCTCATGCGGGCTACAGACTACCCGCCATTCGAGTCCTGTGGCATATCATTCCGGCAGCGAGAAGATTCTCAGCTTCTCAACTCAAAATCAAAGGAGGCCCTGATCATGAATCGCAGGCATGTGATTGCGGCCGGCGCAGCCCTGATCGCTGCTCCCGCTTCAGGGTTGGCGCAACCCGGGCACAACCATGCGGAGGCTTCTGCGCTGAATGAGCTATTCGATGCGGCCAACAAGTGCGTCACTACCGGACTTGTTTGCATCGATCACTGTCAGCAAATGTTCGCAGCCGGGGATGTCAGTCTTGCCGCCTGTGCGCGGGACGTCGATCAGCTGGTGAGCATATGCGGAACGCTGGCAAAGCTCGCGAGTCTCAGGTCGCCCTATGTCCCCGCGATGGCCAAAGTCGCACTCACTGCATGTCAGGATTGCGAGACCGAATGCCGGAAACACGCGGACAAGCACGCCGTCTGCAAGGCGTGCGCCGACGCTTGCGTGACTTGCGCGAAGCAGTGCAAGCAGATTGCTGCATAGCGGGCGTGCAACGCCCTTCGGACCATCTGCGTCATCCGCTGCTCGCAGCCGTGCGAATGAGCGGATTGATCCAGTAACAGGTGCCTCTTGCGATCTTCACCGTGGGGCCCCACTCGGTACCTTGGGCGGCGTCGGCAATTTCGAAGCCGAGCTTGAGGTTTTCGAGACCCGGGGCTCGCGTTTTCAGCGCGCTCACGCCGACCGCCGGTTTCCACTTGTACACCGTGCTGCTCGCCGGATCAGAAATGGTGAATGCAAGCGGCTTGTCGTAAAGCTTCAGCGCGCTGTTGCGCAGGCCTATGAGGGCGTCGGTCGAATTCAGCAGCACAATCGAACTGCCGGCCGTTCCGATCGGGATGGGCGCCCATCCGGGTAGGGAGGTATCGGTCTTGCTGACCGGCACGATCAGGAAGCTGAGCGTGTCGGGCGCCCGCTTTGCCTCTTCTTCGCACTCGGCCATCGCCTGGACGAGCCAGCCGTAATCGGAGGCGCCTTCGGCAGGTGCTGCCGGAGCGCTGCCGGCGGGAACTCCTTGACTTGCGACCTGTGGCACCTCGGCTTTGCGGAACGCGTGCAGCGCAAGCGCGAGCAAGCCGGCGACGAGCAGAATTGCACAGGCTCCGGCCGCAATCGCGAGCGTGCGCCACTGGTTAGCAGCACCACAATTTGGGCAGGCGCGCGAAAACAACGACACGCGAACTCCGCAACTGCGGCATTCGGTGGACAACAAAGATTGCATCCAGGGAATCATGACGTGGCGCAGACACTAGCGGATAGGACAGGGAGATACGAGGCGAAGAGGCTTCTAGAGCATGATCCCGCAAAAGTTGGTACCGGTTTTCGGAAAAGGTCATGCTCAAACAAAAACCTAGAGCGGATGGCGATTCGAAGAAACCGCTCTAGCCCGCGTCGGCGGCTTCCGCTTCCGCGAGACGGCTGCGCCAATCCTTGCGCTGCCGCAAAAGAGCGAGCGCGGCGAGGATCAACAGCCCGAGCGCAAGGAGCATGAGTGCGAGTGCAATTGGCCGCTGCAGGAATATGGTCCAGTTGCCGTTCGACATGATGAGCGACTGGCGCAGGCTCATCTCGAAGGTGGGGGAGATCACCAATCCGAGCACCATTGGGGCGGGATCAAACCCGAATTTGCGCAAGCCATAGCCGACCACTCCCATGATCAACATGATCCACACGTCCACAATCGAATGGCTCACCTCGTACACCCCGATGATGCAGAACATGATCACGAGCGGGTAAAGGTAAGAATACGGGATGCGCAGCACGTTCACGAAGATGCCGACGAGCGGAAGATTGAGCGCAAGCAGCATCAGGTTCCCCACATACATCGAGGCGACGAAACCCCAGAATACGTCCGGATGCTCGTTCACGAGCGTGGGACCCGGTGGCACTGCGTGGATCATGAGCGCCGCCAAGAGCACTGCGGTGATCGGTCCCGTAGGCAGGCCAAGGGCGAGCATGGGGACGAAGGCCCCGGTCGAGGCGGCATTGTTCGCCGATTCCGGGCCCGCAACGCCGGCGATTGCTCCTTTTCCGAACTCCTCCGGATGGCGGGACAGACGCCGCTCGACCGCATAGGAAAGAAAGCTCGAAATGATGTGAGCGGAGCCCGGCGTGAGCCCGATCAGGAAGCCGAGGATCGAACCTCGCGCAATGGGCATAGCGGATTGTCGCCACTCTTTCCGGCTGGGAAACAGCTCGCGCAATCTGGGCGCAATCACCTCGCGCACCACCGTGGCCGAAGGGGTAGACAGGATCTCACCCAGTCCGAACAGGCCCACCGCGACCGGTACGATGCCAATGCCGTCGCCGAGCTCGGGGAGGTCGAACGAATACCGGAAATGCCCAGTCACGTTGTCGATCCCGATGGTCCCAAGAAGAAGTCCGACGCAGGCCATCAGGAGAGTGCGCGGCAACGAGGTCGACGACATGTACGCGAGCAGGATCAAGCCGAGCACGAGCAGGGCGGTGTATTCAGGAGGGCCGAAGCGCAGCGCGAACGCGGCAAGCGGCGGGGCAATCAGGGTGAGCACAATGACGCCGAACGTGCCCGCGATCCACGATCCCACCGCCGCGATGCAAAGCGCTGCGCCAGCGCGCCCTTTCTGCGCCATGGCATAGCCATCGATGCAGGTCATGACCGAGGAAGCCTCGCCCGGAATGCGCATCAGGATCGAGGTGGTGGAACCGCCATATTGGGAGCCGTAGTAAATACCCGCGAGCATCACCACGGATTTGGTGGTGTCGAGGCCGAACGTCGCCGGAAGAAGAATGCTGATGCCGGAGAGCGGCCCAATCCCGGGAAGGACGCCGACGACGGTGCCGACGAGGCAGCCGAGAAAGGCGTACCACAACACGCCGGGCTGCAGCGCTACCGAGAAGCCGAGCAGCAGACTGTCAATGGTGGGCATCTCAGAACGGGATGAACCCGGCCTCGAGCGGCGTCTTGAGCGCTGATGTGAACAGCACGTATGTGAGCGCAACGACGCCGATGCTGAATGCGGCGGCGCGGAGCAAAGGCCGGCGCTCGACC
>JBEVJT010000280.1:0-9437 GCA_040510075.1 Xanthobacteraceae bacterium
AGCGGCGCCGGGTCCGCTCTGAAACGCAGCAAAATCAGAGATTTCACCTCTGATGGCCTGCGAAACGGCCTCACAATGAGGACATATTCTAGTGGTGTCGTGACTGTCATTGTCGGGGGGAGAGTTCCGACGAAAGATGTGGCCGTTTTGTGTGCGCATCTGCCGCGCGCCGACCGCGTCTGACTCGGGGCTGTGTGGGGATGATTGCAGCGGGATCGGGCATCCCGAATAGCAGTAGCTCGTGTGATTTCCGGTGGGCGCACGGGACGGGGGTGAGGCGCCGCGGGCTATGCTGCGCGCTTATCCTGTTACCATGTCTTTTTCTCCAAGCCTGCGGAAATTCGGACAGCAGGACGCCCGCCCTGGGCGAGCCGGCGATGCCACGAATAGCCTCCGCGAAGACCGATAACCTCTTGGCGCGCTCCGGCGAGGGAAGCGATGTCGCCCATGCAGGGCCCGTGGACACTTTCGCAGATCGCTATGCCGCTGCGGAAAGCTTGCGCGCGAGTTCGGCCCGCCGGACGAATAGCCTGCCGCCGGGGTCTTACAAGGTCGCCTCGCTCTCTGCCGAAGTGCCGTATGCGCCCCCGGCAATCAGACAGCCGCAAACTCGCCTGATCGGGTTCGACAACTCGGCATTCCCATACGGCGGCGGCGGAAAGAGCGGGCACTATAGCGACAACCGCGTGCTCGTGCACGTGCCCGAGGGCTTCGACGTGCACAAACCGGGCGTGATCGTAGTGTTCTTTCACGGTCACCGCGCAACCCTCGAGCGCGACGTCCGTGATAGGCAGCTCCTGCCCGCGCAGATCACCGAATCCGGCGTAAATGCCGTCTTGCTCGCGCCGCAGCTTGCCTATGATGCCGCCGATTCCAGCGCTGGGAAGTTTTATGAGCGCGGGGGACTGAAACGATTCGTGGACGAGGGCACCCAGCACCTGGCCCGTATCTACGGGGATCCGCGCTCCGCCGCCGCGTTCAGCAAAATGCCCGTGGTCATTGTCGGTTACAGCGGCGGCTTCATGCCGGCCGCGTGGAGCCTGCATGTCGGCGGCCTCGGCAAGCGCGTGATCGGGGTGGTTCTTCTCGATGCGGTCTATGGCCAATTGGATAAGTTCGCGTCATGGATCGTCAAAAACCGCAAGGGATTCTTCGTCAGCGCGTATACGGCGCACAACAAGAACCGCGATGACGAGCTAGAAAAAATGGTGCGCGAGCACGGCATCCCGGCCGTGCACGACCTCAACGGGCCGATCAAGCCGGGCACGGTCGCGTTCCTGGGCACGCGGGACGGCGTTAACCACCGCGATTACGTCACGCGCGCCTGGACCGCGCACCCGGTCAAAGACATCCTCGACAAAATCGCGCAGCGCTGATGAATGTCGTCAGACTTCATCCGCGTGCCCGATCCGCATGCCCGTGAGCGCACGGATGAACGCGGCGTGAGCGAGTCCCGTTAGGCCGGCGACGATAGGCCCGCGGTTTCTCTCCGTGATGCCGTTTCAGCTTTCCCGGAAGGATGGACAGACGGCGCGGCAAGCTCCCGCTCCATCCGGTCAATGACTGCGGCTGCCGAAACCTGCTCCATGCAGGCATGGCCGTGCTGGCATCGGCTGAGCACCCGCAGATAACACGGCGAGCAGGCCAACTGCGCCTGCAGGACGGCATGGGGACGTCCATAGGGACCGATCCAGATCGGGTCGGTAGGGCCAAAGATGCTGACCACCGGCCGGCCAAGCGCAACCGCAAGATGCATCGGGCCGGAATCATTGGTGAGGCAAATCGTCGAACGCTCGATCAGCGCAGTAAGCTCCGGCAGCGTGGTCCCGCCAGCAAGGTTGATCGCGCCCGGAGCGGCAGCAGCGACGGCCGCGCATGCCTCGACCTCCCGCGCCGAGCCAATGAGGGCGACGGAAAACCCCTGCGCCATGAAATGACGCGCCGCTTCGGCAAATCCTTGCGCCCGCCAATGTTTGGTCTCCCAGATCGTGCCGGGGGCGATGATCAACAGCTTCTCCGCGAAGTGGTGCCGATGCAGAAGCGCTTGAACGCGCGTGGCCGCCGCAGGGGCGATGGTCAGGGAAAAATCGGCAGGTTCGCTGTCGCAGCCCAGCATTGCGCCGACGCGCAAATAGCGGTCGACCGCGTGCGCCTCGAGCGTGGGAACCGGCATATGGTGGGTGTAGGCGAGCCATGATCCTTCGCGCGCGCCCTTCCACGCGTGCCTGCGTGCGTGTTTAGGCAATACGCGCGGCGAGGCCTTCCAGACTTTCGAGCGCGGCCGGTCAAATCCGATCCGCACCGGCGCTCTCGTGGCAAGCGTAAGGAATGCAGTGCGCAGCTGGCCATGCATGTCGACCACAAGCTCGTAGCGCAGGGCCGCAAGCCTAGCCGCCAATTGCGCAGCATTCGTGTAGGAAGACCATCGCCACGGCTGCAGCCAGTCGTTGCGCGCGATCTCGATGATGTTGCTGATGGCCGGATGCGGACGCAGCAATTCGGCGATGGCCGGCGTTGTCAGCCAGTCGATGCGTGCGGCGGGATAGCGGCGCCGTAGCTTATGCAACACCGGCAGAGTATGGATCACATCGCCAAGCGCCGAGAGCTTGATGATCAGGATCCTGCTAAACTCTTGTTTGGCGAGTTGTTCAACGTCCAATGTCAAGGCGCTCTACGAGGCCGGCTGATGCGCGCGCGAGCGGACGGCTGCAAGCAGCTTCTTGATCGAGGCCGAAACGTGGTGCCGCAGCATGGCCGTATGCCGATTGCCTTCGGAAGTGACCCAGTTGAACTGAATGACGCGGCGCTCACCCTCGAACGGCTCGTGTCCATGCCAGGAATTGTTCGCCCGCTTGAATGCGACGAGCGTGCCCTCGACCGGCGGTACTTCGGCGATGAAATTGTTGAGATCGTCACCTGAGCGCAGCAGGCGCAGGCGTCCACCCGGCTTCTCCCATGCCGAGTTGATATAAATCAGCACGGTAATGATCTTCGTTTTCGAATCCGTATGGATCTGGCCATCTCCGCTGCCGCAATACCCACGCACCGTCGTGGTCGTGGGGCGGCCGGTGAGATCGAGAGCGAATTTCTCCTCAAACGCCACGCGAAACGACTCGCTCTCCAGCTCGTCGAGCAGGCTTTTGAATGCCGGTCCATACGACACGCGGCTCACCGGAAAGCTGCCACGCTCCGAGATGGCCGGATAGTCGGCATTGATGCGTTCCAAAGCTTCGCGCCGCACGAAGCGGGGAACGATCAGATGATCGAACGGAACGCGCTGCAAGGGTGTTGCGCAAAATGCGTCGAGGTCGAGAGCAGCTGTCATGCGGAACTCTGTGCCGGTGAACCTGCCGGAGTTGTACAGCGAAAAGGGGCTCGCATCCAACGACTATATCATTGAGCCGCTCGCCCTCTGCGAAATCGGGCATCCATGTATCCTGGCTCCCGCCCATGCGCGAATGAGCGAAAAGAGGAAGCGTTGCGCCGAACAGATCGAGCTTCTAAACGTGGCGCCCACGATGCATGTGGAACCGCTATTCAAGCGCACGCGCATGAAAGTCGCTGTGCGGCCCGAAGCGCCGCCGGAGATCGAGGGGCGGTGGACGCGCGAGGTCGTGCTCAAACGCGACCTCTTTTCGACGGTCGAGCGCGGCCACTTCCTTACCCCCGCCGGCGAGGTGCCGGCAGTCGTGCGCCGACTCGATGAAGTGCCGTGGTGGAGCTTCCCGCTTGCGTGCATGCTTTTCGCGCGCGAGCGCCGCGCGCTCGCCAAGGCCAGTGAGCTCGGGGTTACGCCACCGCTTCTTTATGCGGGCCGGCGTGTGCTGGTCCGCGGGTGGATCGAAGGCACCGTCATGCAAATCGCCAAGCCGTACGGCGATCGCGCGTTTTTCCAGTCGGCCAAGGCTGCACTGCGCAAGCTCCATCGCGCAGGCATCTGTCACAATGACTTGTCCAAGCAACAGAACTGGCTGCGAGGGCGCGACGGCCGGGCGTATCTTACCGATTTTCAACTCGCTTCGACCTTCGCCAGGCGCAGCCGGTTGTTCCGGCTGCTCGCTTACGAGGATTTGCGGCATCTGCTCAAGCACAAGCATAGGTATCTGCTCGAGGAGATGACGCCGGCTGAGTGGAAAATGCGCTCGCGCAAGACGCCACTGTCGAGCTGGTGGCTCCTTACAGGCAAGAAGCTTTACCACCTGGCCACACGTGGATTCTTTGGCTTTGTCGATCAGGAAGGTGGCGGCAGGCGGCTCGCCTATGACGGCCCGCGCATTACCGACTGCCTGAAGCAATATCCGGGAGTGCACGGCGCCGCCGTCGTTTTATTTTATGACCGCGGGGGCAAGCATAGCCTTTACGCATTCGTCGAGGGCACGGGGGCGCTCTCGGAAGGGGACTTGCGGGAATACCTCGCGCGCAATCTGCGCGAGCCGCCGCCCGAGCAGATCCAAATCAGCGCCGCGTTGCCACGTGACCAAGGCGGCGCCATTCGCACGGAGATGTTGCAGCTGATCGCCTCGAATCAGTTGGACCAGGTCGAGCAGTTGACGAGAGACGAGGATGAGCGAGGCATCGTCGCTCGCGTTATCGCGGAAAGGCGCAACCTCGCCGATAAGTTTTGAGAGACTTGCGCGAATAGCTTCAGCTGCGCATCCGACCTCCATCTGGATCATAGGGCGGCCGATCGGCGATCACCGCGGCCCGTCGCTCGCCCAAAATCTCAACCTCAAGCTCGTTCTTCGTCTGCGCCAAAGGGCTCGGCACATACGCGAGCGCGAGCGACTGCTCGATACGATGCCCATAGCCGCCCGACGTGATCCATCCTATCGGCTCGCCGTTCGCAAAGACGGGCTCATCGGCGATGGCGTCCGCACCCTTCGCCGCCACCACCAGCGTGACCAGACGCCGCTGCGGTCCCTGCGCGCGCTCTTTGAGCGCGGCTTCGCGCCCGATGTAGTTTGGCTTTTCGTAAGCGATGAAACGGTCGAGGCCGGCCTCGCATGGACCGTAAATGGGTCGAAAATCGCGCGCCCAATTGCCGAAGCTTTTTTCGAGTCGCATGGACGTGAGCGCCCGCGCGCCATAGGGGCGGATGCCCAGATCGGCACCTGCCTGCATCAGCAGGTCATAAAGCGCGAGCTGATAATCGGCGCGCACCCAGATCTCGTAACCGAGTTCTCCGCTGAAAGAGATGCGGCCCACAAGGGCGGGAATTGCGCCCACTTCCATGGGACGGATGGTGAGAAATGGAAACGCCTGGTTGGATACGTCATACGGCGTCAATCGCGCCAAAAGCTCGCGTGAACGCGGTCCCGCGATCGCGAAGCCAAGCAGCTCGGTGCGCAGTGAGCGCAGAGCGATACCGGCGCCCGGCAGATGCTCCTCGAACCAGCGCATGTGGTAATCTTCGGCGATGCCGGATCCAAAGATCAGAAAGCTTTCCGCTCCCGTGCGCGCAACGGTGAAATCGCCAATTACTTTCCCCTGGTGATTAAGCATGGGGCTGAGCAGGATGCGGTGAAGGCGTGGGACACGGTTGGCAAAAATCTGCGCCACCCAGCCTTCGGCTTGCGGCCCCTTGACCTCGTACTTCGCGTAGCTCGATATCTCGAGTAGTCCGACCGCGTCCCGCACCGCTCGGCACTCGGCACCAACATGCGGATGGGCGTTCGAGCGCCGGAAAGTCACTTCCTCTATGGGCTCCGTTTCTTCCGGCGCGAACCACAGCGCATGTTCGAGGCCAAACGCGGTTCCGAATACCGCCCCTTTCTCCTTGAAGCGATCATAGACCGGGGTCATGCGCAGCGGACGGGCGGCGGGCAGCTCTTCGTTTGGAAAGCGTATGCGAAAGCGCCGTGAGTAATTCTCGCGCACCTTCGCATTGGTGTAGGCCATAGTGGTCCAGTCGCCGAAGCGCGACACGTCCATGGCCCAGATGTCGGCCCCCGGGTCGCCGTCGACCATCCAATTCGCGAGCGCAAGCCCGACGCCCCCGCCCTGGCTGAAGCCGGCCATGACGCCGCAGGCCACCCAGTAATTCTCCAGCCCGCGCATTGGCCCGATGACCGGATTGCCGTCGGGCGCAAAGGTAAAGGGCCCGTTGATGATTTTTTTGATCCCCGCCTTCTCAATGGGCGGGTAGTGCTTGAAGCCCACTTCGAGGCTCGGAGCGATACGATCGAGATCGGGAGGCAACAGTTCAAGGCTGAAGTCCCATGGGGTTTCACGCTCCGACCAGGGCACGCCCGCACGCTCATAGGTGCCGAGTAACATGCCCTTGCCCTCCTGGCGCATGTAGATCTCGCCCTCGAAATCGACGATGTGCAGCATCTCCTTGTTGGACTGCGCGACCTCGGGAATGTCTTCGCTAATGAGATACTGGTGCTCCATGGCAAGCACCGGCAGCTCAAGGCCGCTCATTCTTCCCACTTCGCGCGCCCACAACCCGGCTGCATTCACTACACGTTCCGCGTGCACATTGCCTTTGTCGGTAATCACCAGCCACCCGCCATCGCGCGCCGGCTGCAGATCGACAACACGGGTGAAACGATAAACCTCCGCACCGTTGACGCGGGCGGCTTTGGCAAAGGCGTGGGTTACTCCCGCCGGATCGACGTGTCCCTCGATGGGATCGTACAGCGCACCGACGAAGCAGCTTTTGTCGAGCAAGGGACAAAGCCGCCCCGCTTCGTCCATGTCCACGAACTCGGTCTGCATACCGAGGTAGCGGCCCCGCGCGCGCACGAGGCGCAGCCAGTCCATGCGTTCGCGGGTCCCGGCCAGCATCAAACCGCCCGTGATGTGGATGCCGCAGGATTGGCCGGAGATTTTCTCGACCTCCTCGTACAAGTTGATCGTGTACTGCTGCAGCTTTGCGACGTTCGGATCGCTGTTGATGGTATGCATGCCGCCAGCCGCATGCCAGGTAGAGCCCGACGTCAGCTCATGCCGCTCGATGAGCACAACGTCGCGCCAGCCCGCCTTGGTGAGGTGATAGAGGACACTGCAGCCGACGACGCCGCCTCCGATGACGGCGACCTGTGCGTGCGACTTCATGCGCTTATCAGAACTTTGCGAAAGTGTTTTTCAGCGCGACCAGCGGATTGTTCTGCGACATCTGAAACTTGATCAACAATTCGCGCGCGAGCATATCGCGATCCTGCTGGTTGTCGGGCAGAGCGATGTTCTCCGGTACTGTAACCCAACCGTTGAGATTGCGGTCGAAGACGGCGGCGCGACCCTCCTCGTAACCCATGTGCACGTCTTCGAGCCAGTTGAGGTCATCCCACCCCATCAGCTCGATATATTTCTTCAAAAAAGAGGTGAGACGGGAGTAGTCCGGAAGCAGATTGACATCGTAGCGATATCCGATGTGCTGACCGATCTCCTTCTCGCGCACCTGGTCGAGGCCGTCCGTGGTGAGAAAACGATCGAGATTTTCTTTGTTGCCGCTCATCGCGCCTCCGGATCAATATCGGCTCATGTCGGGGCGTCCGACAGTGTGTTGCGTTCCGGCAAGCGGGACCATGGCCATGGCGGAAGCTTCCATGGTAAGCGCGGCCAGATCCTCAGGCTCGAGGCTGTGCACGTTGGTCTTGCCGCACGCGCGCGCCATCATCTGGCATTCCATCGTAAGCGTATGGAGGAAATTGTAGACGCGCCCCGCAGCGTCGTCGGGATTGAGCCGCTTGCGCAGCTCCGGATCCTGGGTAGCCACGCCCACCGGGCAGCGGCCGGTGTGGCAGTGATAGCAATACCCCGCGGGAACGCCGATCGTGCCTTCGAAGTCCGCTTCCGGAATGTCCTTGTTGCAGTTGAGCGCGATCAGGGCCGCCGTGCCGATGGCCACTGCGTCCGCGCCGAGCGCCAGCGCCTTGGCCACGTCGGCACCGTTGCGAATGCCTCCGGCATAGACGAGCGTAATTTCCCCGGTCTTGCCCACATCATCGAGCGCCTTGCGCGCCTGACGAATGGCGGCGATGCCCGGAATGCCGGTTTCCTCCGTCGCTAGGTGCGGCCCGGCGCCGGTCGATCCCTCCATGCCGTCGATATAGATCGAGTCCGGATCGCACTTGGCTGCCATGCGTACGTCATCGTAGACGCGCGCGGCGCCAAGCTTCAGCTGAATCGGAATCTCGCCGTTGGTCGCTTCACGCAGCTCGTTGATCTTGAGCGCGAGATCGTCGGGTCCGAGCCAGTCCGGATGCCGCGCAGGGGATCGCTGATCAATGCCGGCGGGCAGCGATCGCATCTCCGCCACCTGGTCCGTAACCTTCTGGCCCATGAGGTGCCCACCAAGCCCGACTTTGCAGCCCTGGCCGATGAAGATCTCGCACGCGTCCGCGAGCCGAAGATGGTGCGGGTTGAACCCGTAGCGCGACTGGATGCACTGGTAGAGCCAGCGCTCGGAATAGCGGCGCTCGTCCGGGATCATGCCGCCCTCCCCCGAGCAGGTCGCCGTGCCCGCCATGGTCGCGCCGCGCGCAAGCGCGACCTTTGCCTCGTAGGAGAGCGAGCCGAAGCTCATGCCGGTGATGTAGATCGGGATTTCGAGCACCAGCGGGCGTTTGGCGCGCGGACCAAGCACGGTGCGCGTCTCGCATTTCTCGCGATAGCCTTCGATCACGAAGCGGGTGAGCGTGCCGGGAAGGAACGTCAACTCGTCCCAACTCGGAATGGGCTTGAAGATCGCCATACCGCGCATGCGGTAGCGACCAAGCTCCGCCTTGATGTGAATGTCGTCAATGACGGAAGGCGTGAATAGAAAGTTCCGGCCGAGAATGCTTTTGTTGCGCTCGCTGCGCGGGTCGTGACTGCGCAGCCGCGTGCCGGGGTTTTCAAGCTGCATCAATATCTCCTCACAGCACGAGCTTCTTCTCGGCCGGTTCAAGATTGTCGTAGTTCCACAGCTGCTTGCCGGCGACGATCTTGCGCATGTTGGCGAGCGCCGCCGGCGGCTTGAGCCCGTAGATGTGCAGCTTGCGCGAGAGCCAGGCGAGGTCGAGTTCGGTCATCTGCCCATCGACTGCATCGACCCCGAGCGATTCGATCTTCCCGCCGACGTAGATCGTGCCGTCATACATCGAATCGCCGAGGTTCTTGCCGGCATCGCCGAGAATGATCATGCGGCCACGCTGCATCATGAATCCGCAAAAGGCGCCCGCGCGTCCTCCGACAATAAGGGTGCCGCCCTTCATATCGATGCCGATGCGCGCGCCGGCGTCCCCCATGCAGACGAGATCGCCCCCGCGCAAACCCGCGCCCAGACACGAGCCCGCGTTCTTCTCGATGACGACAGTGCCTGCCATCATGTTCTCGGCGCAGGACCAGCCCACGCGGCCCTTGATGCGCACATTCGGACCGTCGATGAGGCCGCACCCGAAATAGCCGAGGCTGCCCTCGAAATAGAGTTGCAGCCGATTGAGGATACCGAC
>JBEVJT010000281.1:0-22819 GCA_040510075.1 Xanthobacteraceae bacterium
ACTGGGCTGCGGCATCATGGGTCTGTGTAACCTTGCCGCAGGACGACACCAAAGCAATTGTGGCGTAAAGGCGTACGAGCGCGTGCGTGCTTCCCCCAGCGCCTATTTTGAGGATTCACAGTTCCACCTTATATTCAGTGGGCCGGCGCAAGCCGGCTATGGCGATAAACGGCCGTCGCAATAAACCCATCGGACCCGGGGGCAGTACCCGGCGCCTCCACCATTCCGCTTATGGGGGCGAAACAGGATCGACGAGGGCGTAAAGGGCGTGCTTTTGCTCGGGATGGTTCCGCCGTATCGGGCCACATTCATAGTTGCCAACGACAACTATGCTCCGGTTGCCCTAGCCGCGTAATGCGGCTCGGAATACCGATCTAAAGCCCTGAGGTCTTACCAGCCTCAGGCGGGGTTCGGAGGCACCTGGCAACAGAAGCCTCCACTTTCAGCTGACGGACGACAGACGACAGAGGACAAGAATCGAATACCGGACTATCTTCCGTCATCCGCCCCTTGGCCCCCGTCATCTGTCTTCTGATCCATGGCAGTCGATCACATCCGCTACGATCTCCTGACTCAGGACGCCTTGCGCGGGGTCGTGCGCTCGGTACTGGAAGATGTGGCCAAACACGGGCTGCCCGGAGACCATCATTTCTACATCTCGTTCGATACCTGCGCCGAAGGAGTGCAGATTTCTGCGCGCATGCTCGAGCAGTATCCCAAGGAGATCACCATCGTCCTGCAACATCAGTTCTGGGATCTTCTGGTCAGCGACAGCGGTTTTGAGGTCGGTCTCTCATTCGGCGGCGTTCCGGAACGGCTCGCTGTTCCCTTTGCGGCCGTGAAGGGATTCTTCGATCCATCCGTCCAATTCGGGTTGCAGTTCGAAGAAATCGGCGAACCCGAAACGCAGGTCAGTGGCGAGGAAAGCAAGGAGCCGAAAGCAGCGCAAACAAATCCTCCGGTGCCAGTGCCAAGCGCTGTTGTGCCGGAAAAGGACACCAGCACTCCCGCGGCCGGGGCCGAGGTGGTGCGGCTGGATCGCTTCCGCAAGAAGAAGTAGCCGCCGGCGCGGGCTGCAGAACCCTATCCCGTCGCCGCAGAATTACGGCCGGAAAAGATAGGTATGCCCCGCCAGGTGACGCTTTTGCGACAATAACAATTGTGTGACCTGGCCGTGCTTGGCAGGACCGTTGCACGTCCTGCCACGCTGCGGGCGCATTTAGCCCCGAAGTAGGTAGGCAGGGTCATACCCGTCTCGCAACGGGAGAGCAGAAATGAAATCGCCGGTCGTCAAGCGCTCGATAGTCATCGGTGGTCACAAGACCAGCGTGAGTCTCGAAGATGCGTTCTGGAAGGCGCTGAAGGAGATCGCGGCGTCTCGCGGCATGACGTTGTCCGAGATCGTCAAGGCAATCGATTCGGATCGCCAACACGGCAACCTGTCATCCGCCATCCGCCTGTTCGTGCTCGCGCATTTTCGCAGTCAGGTTGCGCCCGAAAGGGCCCGTCACGAAGACCAGCGAGAACAGGTCGCCGAGCAGTCGCTGGCCTGAGAATCACGGTCTAGAGCAGGATGACTTTTCTTCGAATCGCCATCCGGCTCTAGCTTTTTGCGGCGCCAGATTTTTCCGAAAACCGGTTCCCATTCGGGATCGTGCTCTCGCAGCCGCTCAACGCATTCCACCAAAGAAAAATTCGCTCAACGAACGCGGCGGCGGGACAGTGCGCGCCGTCGGCACGCCTTCTTCGGCCGGCTTCGGCTTCTGCGCGGCGGAACGCGGGCGTGGCTTGGGACGGACAGGAGTTGGCTCTGCTGCCGAGGCAGCGGGTTTGGGCGCCGTTAAGCCGCTGCGAACTGCCGGCGCAGGAGCAGGAGATGCTGTTGCTCCGATCGGGGTGTCACGTCCTTCCATCATGTCGAGCGTCTTCGACTGCTGCTCAACGGAACGCAGCGCAAGCCAGCTTGCAAATTGCGCCGCATCGATGGTGCGTCTTGCTGCGTCAACTGGGCCTTTCACCAGAACGAGGATTTCCGGTCTTGTGTTCGCGAAAGCAGTTGTTTCGGGTCCGGTGAATGCCAAGCGGGCATCAAGCAAGCCCTCAGCCATATCCAGAGTTGCTGTCGTGGCAATCTCGGTGCCATCAGCACCTGCTGCCGAATTTTTCAGGCGTGCCTGGCCGGCCTCAATCACGATGCTACCCTGCACGAGCGGAACGGTTAGCGGCCCGCTCGACAGTGCCGCGTCCATCCGGTCTCTCAGCCGAACCGGGTCAATCGCCAACCCCTGATCCACTGCACGTATCACGGTTGCGAATGCTCCGGGATTGAGGCGCGCGAGGCTTCCATTCTCGAGCGTAAAAATCCCCTGCCCCTGCAACGAGCCCAGCAAAGCCCCGGCGCTCATGCCGTTTCCTTCAGCCGACAGTTCCGCATTAAGCCGTCCCGATATGCTGCCGTCCCCTGGAAGAAGCTCCGCAGCCTGCGCACCCGTCACTTTGACCGCCACGCGCCCGATCAGGCCTTCGCTGCTGCGCAGGAAAATCAGCTCGCCGCGCATGGCTCCGCCGGCGACCGTACCCTCGTTTGCCTGCAGGGCTACCTGAGAGTTGCCGAAATGGACGGCGCCCTTGAATTCGCGCGCGTCAAGTTTGGGCGCGAGAATGACGCGTTGTGCATTGAGCCGGATGCGACCGCTCAAGCCACCGAATACCGGCTCAAAAAGATCCGAACCGATATTTTGTCCCGCAGTTGCTGCACGGGGCGGTAGCCCGACCGCGCTCATTACTCCGGCAGGCAGATCGAACGAACTCAACTCGATATCACCATCGATATGCATGGGATTCTGCAGACCAAGGGTCACGCCACCCCCAAGCTTTACGCCAGCAACGGTGCCGTTGAGCTCCTGTAAACGGAGCGTGTCGCTGTCATATTCAAGCCTGCCTGATACTGTAGCCGGCCACGCGTCCGCGGGATGGCCGCTTGCGCCTTTGCGCGGCGACCACAAATTCGCATTCTTGATGTCGAACCTGAGATCAAGGCCATGGGTTAGGCCGTTCGAGAGGCGCAGTGTGCCTTGTGCAGCTGCAGTCAACACTCCCGACGTGAGTTGCGCGTTGACATCGAGCGCTTGATCGAGGGCCCCCTTCGCCGCCAAGGTCACGCGGCCGGGCCGGATCTCGGCGGCAATGAAACGATCAAGAAACAGAGCCTGGATGAGAGCTTGACTGTCCTCGGCATCGATGCGGCCGATAACATTGATTTTTGCCGCTTCGAGCGCGGAGAGCTTATCCCGCCTGAATGCATCCGCCGACGCGCTGACGTCGCCAATCAGTGCAAGCCGGAACGAGCGTCCACCGAGCGCGTCGAGCTTGACCTTGGCGCCAGCAAAAGCTGCTCCCGCAGCACCGGGATCCACCGTGAGGGTCGTGCGCAAAGCGAGCGGAAGGACGCGAGGAGCAAGCCGACGAACCTGCTGCACCTTCTGGGGCGCGAATTTTTCCAAAACCGAAAGCAGACCGTCGAGGCTTTGCGCGTCGAGATCGATTGCCATTGTGCCGCGGGGCGGCGCGAGGTCCGTGTCGATGCGCCCTTTGATCGCCAAGGTAGCGCCGCCGAAATCGCGGATCGAAAGCTGCTCGATATCGATGCCGTGAGAATCGATGCGCGCTTTTACGTCGCTCTGCCGGGCCTCGATGCCTGCGAATGTGGCGCGTCCGACACTGAGCGAGAGCTTCCCCTCGCGTGGAAAATCGAATGAACCGTCGCCGAGAACTGCCTTGGCGAGCACCTGCAGGCGGTCCAGATCGATTTCCGGCGCGGTCAGGGCCGCTTCGAGCCGCGGAGGCCGATCAAGTCCGGCCGCGGCATAAAGCAGTCGCCCTGCGGCCGACATGCGCTCGAACTCGAGCTTCATGTCATCGATCGTGAGCTGATCCTCGGAAAGAGCGACCTTCCCATCGAACCGCAGCGGACCCGCGATCTGTGCATCACTGTATCCCGTGGCCCAACCCAGGAAGGTGCGTGCGTCGTTCGCTTCTACGCTGGCACCGCCCGAAAAACCGACACGGCCCGGCTGCAGCCGCAAATGCCCATTGAGCCGAACCTGCGTCACTCCCGGCGCTCGGAATTCCAACGCACGCAGCGCAATGGTTTCTGCATCGACCTCCACTTCCGCTGCTAAGCGCTGCATGGCAGCCCCACCCATCATGAGCGCGTCGACGCCGATGCTGAGGTTCACCGGCACAGCCGTTCGCGGCCATGCATTCAGCACGTTGGCCAGGCTCTTTACCGCGGCAATGGGATTTGCGCCCGACATCGCCAAGGCGCGGTCAAGGTCCATCTGCGCGGATGTCAAATTGCCGGAGATGCGCGGCTCACGTCCAAGGCCCATTCGGGCAGTGCCCTTGAGCTTGGCAGCACGTTCCTCGGGCCCATACTGGAATTCCAGCTGATCGAGGTCTGCGTTCAAGCCATCGCCCTTCAAGTGAGCGTTGAGCCGCCATGGTTCGACAATCTGTTCGCCAGCCGATGCGCGCCCAACCAATCGCGCGACCTGAAGAGTTCCTTCGAACCTCGGTATGTCCCGATCAACCGAAACGGAAATATCAACTTCCGCCGTCAGCGGACGATCTACCGGATCGACGGCGAGGCGCAGCTTGACCCCGCCGTTCTCGCCGAGACGGTTCGCGGAGATTCGGTAAGGATAATGCTGGCCGGCCGCAATGAATGAACCATCGCCTTTGAGCGGGCCCATGAGCGAGCGCAACTCGCCCCTGAACTCGAGCTTCTCCAGCAGCAATCGTGAGCCACTGGCCTGATGCAGGAGGGTCACTCGGCCGCCCTGCAGTCTCAACCTTTCGATGCTCACCCCTTCCGGGTTGAAATTCGGCCGTGGCGCAGCCCAATCGACACGGCCAAACTCGTCGAGTGTCAGCGTCAATTCCGGCTGTTCAATTGCAGCATCGCTGATGCGCAATTCGCCGCGCGCCAAAGCCCCGAGCGCAAGCTCGAGACGCAGCACACCTGCGCGGATCTTTTGATTTTGCTCTCCCAGCTCGACCCCATGGAGTACGAGCGTGGGCGTTGGCAACAAGCGCGCCTCGATGCGTCCCCTCACATGGACCTCGCGACCCGCGAGGCGCGTGGCATGGGAGTCGAACTCGGCGCGATATGCGTTCCAGTCGACGAGCAGCGGCCCAACCAGCGCCGTGACCAGCACCAGGATGAGCGCGATTGCGAATCCAAGCAGCGTCGTCTGCACGACGTCTCCACGGGCTCTGGAGCGCTTGCGCCGTCGGAAGCGCCGTGCCGAATCGATCACGCTTCCCGCGCACGCGCATCAGGGCGCAGGAAGCAGAACCTGCGTTGCCGATCCCCTGATACGGCTTAAGTGTAGGGAGAGTTGGCGGCAATTCTATGTCTCGCACAACGGGTTACGGCGAATGGCAGCCGCTGCGGAGCCGTGCGGGCCATCAACCATACTGGGCAATTAATCGAGAGCGACAATTTTGCCCGGGTTGAGAATGTTGTCCGGATCCAGGGCTCGCTTAATGGCGGCCATGGCTTGCAGCGCCGGCGTACCAAGTTCTCGTGCGAGATATTTCATCTTGCCTTCCCCCACGCCGTGCTCTCCGGTGCAGGTGCCATCCATGGCCAGCGCCCGTTCCACGAGGCGCTCGCAGAGCGTTTTTGCGGCGCTCAGCTCGTCGGCATCGTTCATGTCTACCAACAGCGTGAGATGGAAATTGCCGTCGCCGACGTGACCGAGAATGGGGGCAACCAGTCCATGCGCGGCGATGTCGCGCTGGGTTTGGGTAACACATTCCGAAAGGCGCGAGATGGGTACGCACACGTCCGTCGCCAAAGCCTGCACGCCCGGACGCAGCGCGCGGCCCGCCCAGTAGGCGTCGTGCCGAGCCTGCCAGAGCCTGGTGCGGTCCTCAGCTTTCGTCGCCCATTCGAACGAACTGCCGCCCATCTCGCGCGCAATCTCGCCGAAACGGGCAGATTGCTCGGCAACACCACTCTCCGATCCGTGGAATTCGAGGAACAGTATGGGAGTTTCGGGCAGCGCGAGCTTGGAATAGAGATTGGTCGCCTTCACCTGCACTTCGTCGAGCAACTCGATGCGCGCGACGGGAATGCCGGACTGGATCGTCGCAATGGCCGCATCGCAGGCAGCCTGGACGGAAGAAAATTGGCATACACCCGCGGAAATGGCTTCCGGAATGCCGGACAATTTCAGCGTGAGCTCCGTGATGACGGCGAGCGTGCCCTCGGAGCCGACGATCAAACGCGTGAGATCGTAGCCGGCCGCCGATTTCTTCGCGCGCTTGCCCGTCGTGATCAGCTCACCATTTGCCAGCACCGCCTTGAGCGCGAGCACGTTGTCTTTCATCGTGCCGTAGCGCACGGCATTCGTGCCCGAGCACCGCGTTGCCGCCATTCCTCCGAGCGACGCATCCGCTCCGGGATCAATCGGGAAAAACAAGCCCTGATCCCGCAGGTGCTCGTTCAGCTGTTTGCGGGTAACGCCCGGCTGCACGATGCAGTCGAGGTCGCTCGAATTCACAGCGATGACGGAATTCATATCGCGGAAATCGATGCAAATGCCGCCGAAAGGGGCATTCACGTGTCCTTCGAGAGACGTTCCGGCGCCGAACGGAATGACGGGCACGCGATGCCCCGCGCAGATGCGAACGAGTTCCTGCACATCACCTGTCGCTTGCGGAAAAAGCACCGCGTCAGGCGGTTCATTAGGAATCCAAGTGGTCGTGTTAGCGTGCTGCTCGCGCACCGCCTGCGCCGTGACCAGCCGGTTTCCGAATCTCGCCGCCAGCGCGCCTAGGGCGGCAGCAACCGCTTCGGAGTTGCGCTTTCGATTTCCGTTTCGGCTCAGCATTGCACTCACATTTTGGGTGCGGCATGTTACCAGAATAATTCTACAGCTCGCGTCCGAGCCTGCGGTCAAGCGAATAGGGGCCGCCGCCCCGCAATGCGATTGCCGCGATGATAAGCCCCCAGAACAGCGGATATTCCCAACCGCCACCCGGCCTGGCCCAGGGGAAATCCTTCAGTCCCATTCCCCAATGCGCGTTAAAGACGATGAGCAAGAATTCGATGCCGATCGCGACCGCGAAGAAACGCGTAAACAGGCCCAATATCAGGCAAAGCGCCCCGACCGTCTCCAAGAAAAATGTCGCGTAGGCAAGAGGCAGTGACGGCTCAATGCCCCGGCGTGCCAAGCTGTTTGCCGCAAAGCCGGCGATCGAGCTTCCCGTAAGCTTCTGAATGCCATGGATCAGCAGAAATCCGCCCGCAGTCAGCCGCACAAGAAGCCACGCGATGTCGCGAGTGTAATCGTAAAACGGCGCAAGCGCCGAGATAACGGGTTTCGGCTCCTGTTCTGGCATTGACGTCCCTTTCCGCCGAGTGGTGCCTAATTCATTTCGAGTCATCTGACGACGCCGGAAATGCAGCATGGCTTGGGCTGCGGTCGCGTAATCCGGTTCTTCAGGTAGCATACGGCCGAATTTCCCACGTAACCGGGCCGCACGTAAGTCCAGGCACGGCAGCCCGCATCCGTCTCGCAGGCGTGCTCACAGCTTTTGCCGTGTGGATCGCTCGTGGTGTCAAATTGACGGTAATCACCGCCGTAACGATCAAAACCGAACTCGACCAGTCCTCTTCGCGGCTCAATCACGCCGATTCCGCGCACACCCGAGACGCAACACGCGGCAGGAACCCGAGGCGGGACCCTTGATTTGAGCCAACACACGGCCGTTGGCTGTTCGGTGAGCGGATAAGAAAAAGCCCAGGCCCGGCAGCGTGTATCCCGATCGCAGCGCGCCGCGCATTGGGTAGGATCGCCCGTCCGACTCGGAGCACTGGCATAATCGCCGCCTGGACGGTCGAAGCCCACCTGGGCGCCGGCCGTCGAAGCAATCATGCCGACCAAGCCCATCGATAAACCGGCAATGAGGAGGCATGCGCGCATGGCGCGTTTGCGGGAGCCCTTTTTCGCGGCGCAGACAATGGTAATGAGCGTAGCACGTGAAGCGAGCATCATCACATGGCCCAGGCACGCAATGAATTCGATTTCCTGATATTCGGTCTCGTGCTGCTCATAGCCGCCGTGCTGACCGTGCCGGTGGCGCGCCGGATCGGTTTGCCCGCCATTGTGGCGTATCTGATCGGCGGCATGATCGTGGGGCCTTCGGGATTGGCAATCTTCGGAGCGCCCGAAAACATCATCCCGGTTTCCGAATTGGGCGTGGTCATGCTCCTGTTCTTGATCGGGCTCGAGCTCGAACCGTCCCAATTGCTGGCGATGCGCCGCGCGATATTCGGGCTCGGGGCTGCTCAATTGATTCTCACTGCGGTTTGCATTGCGCTGCTCGCGCACGCGCTTGGGCTGCTGCTATGGCGCGGTGCAATCATAGCGGGGCTGGCACTCGCAATGTCATCCACCGCGATAGCGCTTCAAATTCTCGAGGAACGCGGCGAGTTGCAGCGCGGATACGGCCAGCGCGCCTTCGCCATTCTTCTGTTTCAGGACATGGCGGTCGTGCCGCTCCTCGCCATGCTGCCTCTACTTGCTCAGGGCACTCGCAGCATTCCTGACTTTGCGTCCGGCCTGCAGGCACCGCTGCTCATCGCCTGCGCGGTCGCCTTGATCGTGATCGTGGGCCGTTATCTGCTCAATCCGCTGTTTCGATTGCTGGCGCAGAGTGGCGCGCGCGAGGTGATGACTGCCGCTGCGCTGTTGATCGTACTCGGCGCTGCCCTGCTCATGCAGAAAGCCGGCATGTCGATGGCGCTCGGGGCGTTTCTAGCCGGCGTGATGCTCGCGGAATCCAATTACCGGCACGAGCTGGAAGCCGACATTGAGCCATTCCGCGGACTCCTGCTTGCGTTGTTCTTCATGGGCATCGGCATGACGGTTGATCTCGATCTCGTCCGTGCTCACCTCGTCCTGATCGTGGCTGCCGTGCTTGCCATCACCGCACTCAAGGCCGCGATCGTCTGGCTCCTGTTTCGTGCCACGTGCGCGCGCGGCGATGCTCTGCGCGCCGGCTCGATTCTCACTGCGGCCGGCGAGTTTGCATTCGTGCTCATCCCACTCGGCGCGACCCTGGGTGCGCTTGACACTCAGGCAGCCGGCATACTGACGGTCATTGCTGCCGGCACGATGATGCTGGGTCCCGCAGTGGCGAGCGGCACCGAGGCGCTGCTACGGCGTTTTGCGCAGGACGCCGAGCAGGAGCCTGATGACTTTGCAGAAGTGAAGGGCTCGGTGCTGGTGATCGGATTTGGACGGTTCGGCCAGATAGTTTCTCAATGCCTGCTCGCCGAAGGGGTCGATGTAACCGCCATCGACACCAATCCCGAAATGATCCGGCAGGCCGGCCGATTCGGGTTCAAGGTCTATTATGGCGATGGCACACGGCTTGACGTGTTGCGCGCCGCGCGGGCGATGGACGCGCGCCTGATCTGTGTCTGTGTGGACGATCGCGGCGCGGCAAGTCGCATTGTCGATCTGGTCAAGGCAGATTTCCCTGGCGTGACGCTCTATGTGCGTTCCTATGACAGGCGCCACACATTGCAGCTGCTCGCCAAGGGCGTGGATTACGAGCTTCGCGAAACCTACGAATCGGCGCTCCTGTTCGGGCGCAAGACGCTTGAAGCGCTTGGACTGGAAGAGGATCGCGTGTCGAGCATCGAGGAATATGTTCGTCGGCGTGATCTCGACCGGCTTGCTCTGCAACAGGCGGAAGGAATAGCCGCCGGACGCGATCTCCCGTTCCAGACCATGGTGCAAGAGCCCCTGAGCAAACCGCAGCGTGCCGGGCGCGTGCTCGGCTCTGCGGCAGAGGAAAGCCCCGACACTGCTCCTCCGGCGAAGGTGGATGAGACAGCACGCTAGATTTCAATACGCATATTCATCAAATGCCGCCGTCACGCTGCCATTCCACGCGCCATGATATTTTTGCAGGAGTTCGTCGGCGGGCGTTATGCCCCGCGATATGTAATTCTGGATGGGTGCGAGGTATCGGCGCTCATCCTCGCCGTTATGATCCAGGCGGCTGCGCCGGGCCAGTCCTCGTTCGGCCAACTCCACCGTGGTCCGCGCAAGCCGCAGCACATCAGTGCCTGCGATGCATGCGGTAAATCCAAGCTTCGGTACGTCATCGCGAAGCTTCTGACGTTGCTCGGCAGTCCAGTCCTTGACCATGTCCCAGGCGGCTTCGAGCACGTCGTCGTCATAAAGTATCCCCACCCAATACGCAGGCAGCGCCGGCAGGCGCCGCCACGGTCCGCCGTCAGCTCCGCGCATTTCCAGAAAACGCTTGAGGCGCACCTCCGGGAAAATGGTGGAGACGTGATTGACCCAATCGGAGAGCGTTGCGCATTCACCCGGGAGCGCCGGCAGCTTGCCTCGCATGAGATTTCGAAAGGATTGCCCGGCAACATCGATGTACTCGTCGCCGCGTTTGACGAAATACATTGGCACGTCGAGCGCGTAATCCACATAGCGCTCAAAGCTCATGCCCTTCTCGAACGCCCACGGCAGCATGCCGGAACGATCGGGATCGGTGTCGCGCCAGATTTCAGAACGATAGGAAAGAAAGCCGTTCGGCTTTCCTTCCGTGAACGGTGAGTTGGCGAAGATTGCAGTGGCGATCGGCTGCAAGGCAAGTCCAACGCGCAGCTTTTTCACCATGTCCGCTTCGCTGCAAAAATCGAGATTCGTTTGCACCGTGCAGGTGCGGTACATCATGTCGAGCCCGTGCTGGCCCACTTTCGGCATGTAGGCCGTCATGATTCGATACCGCCCCTTCGGCATCGTCGGCATGTCGGCTCGGCTCCAATTCGGGATCATGCCCATTCCGAGAAAACCGACGCGCAGCGCACGCGCGATCTCCTTCACCTGCGCGAGGTGCGCCATCAATTCGGAGCACGTCTGATGCACGGTTTCGAGCGGCGCCCCGGAAAGCTCGAATTGGCCGCCCGGCTCGAGCGAAATCGCCCCTCCGCCCGTCACGTCGAATAGACCAATGATATTGCCGTGCTCGACAATCGGCTCCCAGCCGAGCAGGTGCTGCATGCCTTCGAGCAGCGCATGAATGCTGCGCACGCCTTCATAAGGGACGGGGCGGTGGCCCTCCAGCGTGAACACGAATTTCTCGTGCTCCGTGCCGATGCGGAACTGGGATTTTGGCTTGATCCCCGCCTCGAACCACGCGATCAGCTGCTCGCGCGTTTCGATCGGGGTCGCGTTTACTTCGTCGCGGGCCATTTGTTCACGGACCACCGACGGTGAACGACCGACGACAGAGGACGCGAATCGAACACGCCATTTTCCGTCCTCTGGAGGGCCGTGTTACAGGCTGCGCGCAATGACGAGCTTCATGATCTCGTTGGTACCGGCATAGATGCGCATGACGCGCGCATCGCGGTACATGCGGGAGATCGGATACTCTTCCATGTAGCCGTAGCCGCCGAAAAGCTGTAGGCACCGGTCGATTATCCTGCCCTGCAGATCGGTAATCCAATATTTGGCCATCGATGCCGTCACAGTATCGAGCCCGCCACTGAGATAGCGTTGGATGCAGTGGTCGTGGAACACGCGCGCAACAGTTGCTTCCGATTTGCACTCCGCCAGCACGAATTGCGTGTTCTGGAAATCGATCAGCTTCTTGCCGAAGGCGTCGCGCCCTTTCACGTAGTCAATCGCAAGGGCGAGCGCCCGTTCCATCATCGCCTGCGCATGCACCGTCACGATCAGCCGCTCGCGCGGCAGATCGTTCATCAGCTGCGCGAACCCCTGCCCTTCTTCACTGCCGAGCAGGTTTTCCGGCGGCAACTGCAGATCCTCGAAAAACAACTCCGACGTGTCGGCGGCATCGAGGCCCAGCTTTTTGAGCTTGCGGCCGCGGCGGAAGCCGGCCGCACCATCGGTTTCGACCACCATGAGCGAGATCCCCTTCGCACCGGTGCTCGGATCGGTTTTCGCCACCACGACAATGAGATTTGCGTGCTGGCCGTTGGTGATGAAAGTCTTCTGTCCATTGAGCACGTAGGCATTGCCGGACTTCCTTGCCGTCGTGCGCACCGCCTGCAGATCGGAGCCCGTGCCCGGCTCGCTCATGGCAATGGCGCCGACGAGCTCGCCTTTCGCCATTCCGGGCAGCCAGCGCCGCTTTTGCTCTTCCGTTCCGTAGTGCAGGATATAGGGCGCGACGATGCCCGAGTGCAGCGGCGCGCCGAATGAATCGAAGCCTGCCAGGCTCAGCTCGCGTCCGATCACCGCCTCATGCGCGAAGCTGCCTCCCGCCCCCCCGTATTCTTCCGGGATAGCCGGACACAGCAGGCCCGCCGCGCCGGCCTTGGTCCAGACTGCGCGCTCGTACATGCCCTGCTCGTTCCAGCGCTCGAGATGCGGCGCGTATTCATTCGCGATGAAGCGCCGCGCCTGCTGTTCCAGGAGCACGAGATCCTCGCTCATCCAGGTCGGAAGCGGGACTGCGAGAACGCTCATGCAAGGGCCATTTTAGGAGAGCCTGTTTGCGCCGTCGTGCGCGCAATTAATTGCATTGGAAGCCTCTCCCCGGGACGCAAGGTGATGCGGCATTTGGCCTCGACCTGATGCCCCGCCTTCATGCGCAACCTGAACCGCTGCGCCAAGGTGGCAACACACAGGATTGCTTCGGTCAGACCAAACGCCATGCCGGCGCAAACGCGCGGACCGACGCTAAACGGAATATAGGCGAATTTCGAAATGGGCTCGGCACTCCCAGGCAGGAACCGCTCCGGGACAAAGTGGTCGGGGTTGCGCCACAATTTACGATGCCGATGCAGAAGCCATGGCGACACAACAATGACGGAACCCTTGCGTATGCGTCTTCCGTCAAAGATCTCTTCGCGTTCCGCCTCGCGCGAAAGTACCGGAACCGGCGGATATAGCCGCATAACTTCTTCAAGAACTGCGCGCGTATAGGTCAGCTTCGGCACGTCCGCAAACGTGGGCGGCCGATCCCCGACGACTGCGTCTATCTCCTCGTGAAGGCGTCGCTCGACATCGGGTGTCTGGGACAGAATGTACCACGTCCAAGCGAGAGTGTTGGCCGTGGTTTCATGTCCCGCCATCAGCAGGACGATCGCCTCGTTGCGCAGCGCCTGCGGATCGAGTGGTGCCCCGGTTTCCTCGTCGCGGGCATCAAAGAGGCGGCTGATCACGGACGTCCCATCGCCTCCACGTTCGCTCCGCAGTGCCGCGATGACATCGTCAATGGCTGCATGAACCCGTCGCACCGAGCGATAGACCCCGGGCAAATGCGGGCGCGGGATCCAATCCGGCAAACCGATCAGGGAAATAAAATCGATGCGTCCGATGCGCCGTTGATAGTCGCTGAAGCCTTCGACGATCTGCAATGCCCGGTCACGACCGAGCTGGCGCCCAAAAACAGCGCGACAAATGATTTCCGCAGTGAGCTGCGCCATTTCGCTCAGCGCATCCAGCTCGGCAGGCGCAAGCTTCGCCCAGCGAGCGCGCGCCTCCAGCGCCGTTTCGATCATCACCGGCGCTAATTCAGAAAGACGCGAAGGGTGGACGACCGAGGCAACGATGCGCCGCCGCTGCTTCCAGACTTGGCCATGGCTGACGAAGAGACCATCCCCAATAAGCGGCTCCAGCAAGTGGCGATGCGTAGGGCTCTTGCGTTCAAAACTGCCGGCATGGGAGCCCAAAGCGAACTGCACGCTTTCGGGTGAGTTGCACAGGAAAATATCCCGCGCGAGGAACTTCATCTGCGCGAAATCGTGCTCGAACGCCTGTTGCTCAAAGACAGAGAGCATGTTCTCCCGCCACAACCGGGCACGCTGCCAGGGCGACGGCACTTCGGTCAGCCGACGCGGGAAAGGCGGAACAAAGTCGATCGGCATTTTTGCGCTCAAAGGTCGGGCTCGAGACGGGGCATATGCAACAAACCGAAATCGCTGCAGGCGATCAAGTGTGCGATGTAGCACGCGCTCGACACGAAAAGGACCGAACCGTGAACAACCATTTCGGGCAGGGCGGCAGTTCTCCTCGCGAGAGCGGCGTCCCGCATCGGATCAACTCGGCCGGCGCCTGGCTTCTTCACGGAAAAGCCAGATTCAACTTTCATGATTCCTCACCTTACGCGCGCTCGTGAAATTCGTCGTGACGGCGCTTTGCGCCATGTCAGCCGATCCGATTCTGATTTTGAGAGACACCACGCGTGGTTACCAAAACTCAGATCCCGATGCGTGCGTGCGTAATTCCAATTCAATACGACAGGTGGAAAGAGCGATGACACCGACCAGGCTCATGAACGTTGCGGGTGCAGTTATTCTGTTGGCGCTCACCTTTCCGTGCACCGCCGGTGCCGAGGGTAAAATGAGCGATATGGAGGGAGAGTGGTCCGGCAGCGGCACGGAACGCGATACCCCCTTCCAGTCGATGCAGAGGGCCACCTGTCAGTCAAAGATCCGGGCTGATCTGAAGCGCATGAGCAACGAAATTACCTGTACAATGGAGTCCGGGGTCCGCAAGACGATGCACATGCAAGTCACCCTCGAGGGCACTCGACTTACCGGCGATCTCACGCAGACGCGCACGGTGCCCCGCCAGCCGGTACAATCGAGAAAAGGATCGGTACTTGGAACCAGGGTCGGCAATTCCGCAAATGTCCAAATCCAGTTTCCCGGAATGACGCCCACTGCCACGTCGCGTCTCACTGTGATCAATGCATCCTCGTATACCCTTCGGGTCGAGGCACTCGGCGCTGTGATGATGGATTTGACGTTCAAAAGAGTTGGCCCTCCCAAGGAAGAAGCCAGCAAAGCACAACCCCCCAAGGATGCCAGCGAAGCACAACCCCCCAAGGAAGCCACCCAAGCCACGCAAGCACAATAATGAAATCTGGGCAGCGGCTGAGCCATTGCCGACCCCTGGGGGCCGCCTGACGCTTGCGTGAAGATGCCTGGGCTGTGGGCGGCGCCCCGGCGCCGGCTCGCGGGCCTTGGTTGAAATGCCCGCATCTGCGTATACTCCTGATTCTCGATGAATAGTTCGGCTTGCGAAGGCTGCATCGCCGGCGCGGCGCAACCCGGCGAACCGCCAGCGCAAGTCGTCAAACGAGCATTATCGTCACATCCATGATCAAGCCGAAGTCGGCGCTACCGATCGCTGTCGGTCTATTGGCCCTTTGCTCACTCACAATACTCATCTCGGGGGTGCCTGGCTCCGGTGCCGAACCCAACAAGCAGAGGCAGGTGAGCGCTCCTGGCGAAGTTGAGCCTGCATCTGGCGAGATCAAGATTGGAAGCTCTGTTCCAGGCCGCATTGCCGAAGTGTTGGTCAAATCCGGCGATACGGTCTTCGCCGGCGAACTGCTCGTCCGCCTCGAGGACGAGGATCTCCGCGCAAAGGTTGGGGTCGCCGAAGCACAGGTCGCTCTACAAAAGCGGATGCGAAACGATACGGCGGCCGCCGGTCGAGCGGCCGATCGACGAAAAGCGGAGGATGCCGTCGCCGAGGCGGAAAAAGCAGTTGTGGAGGCGCAAGCTGGGGTCGACTCCGCGGCAACCGCGAGGCGCACCAGCGGCGGAGGCGATGCTGCCCCTGCCACCGCCCGCACGGCACTGGGACGTGCACAAGACCGTCTGAAGCAGCGACGCGCCGAACTGCGCAAGGTCGAGGCGCAATCGAATGTACCGCTGCCAACGCAGCTCGAAGGCCAGTTCAATGTTGCGCGCGCGGAATTGGCCTATGCCAATGCGGCACTCGAAAAGATGATGATTCGCGCTCCGATTGCCGCCACCGTGCTGCAGGTCAACGCCAGAGCGGGCGAACTAGCCGCGCCAAGTTTAGTGCAGCCGCTCGTCGTGCTGGGCGATCTCACAAGTTTACGCGTCCGCGCGGAAGTGGCCGAGTTTGACATCGGAGCTGTCAAGCTGGGTCAGCAAGTTCTGGTGCGGGCGGCGTCTTTGCGCGATCACGGTTTGGCGGGGAAGGTCTCTTCCATTGCGCCCGGCATCGAGCCCCTACGCAGTGGCGCCGATAGCCGCCGTGCTCCCTCCGACACCAAATTTGTGGAAGTGTTTGTCCAACTGACAGATCCCGTGGCTCTTGCTGTCGGAACGAAGGTCGACGTCTACTTCGGCAGCGATGCTCCAAAGTGAGAGTATCGAGGGCGGCCGGCCCTCCTAATTGAGACTCACTGGCAGAGACCTCAGCGATCGAAACTCAAGGTTCGCATTCCAAACCGGCTTGCCCGCCAGTCGAACTCTCGGAAAACGCCGCAGAAACGCGGTGAAAAACCAGCTTACTTCCAGACAGGCGATTTGCCTCCCGAGGCAGGAATGCGGTCCGCCTCCGAATGAGAGATGCTGGGCGCTATTGGGCCGGCCGAGGTCAAACCGATTCGGTTCGTCAAATACACGTGCATCTCGATTTGCGGCGCCAAGAAACGGAACCACGAGTTGGCCTGGTTCGATGCGGACACCATCGATTTGAAGCGGATCCGCCGCGAGCCGCCACGTGAACTGATTGGAGGCATTGTAACGAGCGACTTCATTGGCCACATTGTTGGCGCAAGCGGCATCAGCGAGGAACCGTTCGATTTGATCGGGATTTGTTGCAAACGACAAAACGCCGCTGCTGAGGGTTCCGGGAGTAGTAGGGGCAAACAACGCTACCAACAGGAGCACCAGCTGGTGAATGGTCTGCTCGAGGCTGCATTCCGTGCCGTCCTGGTTCCCGGCAAGTCGGGCTATGACAGTGTCGGGAAGCACCTTGCCTCGCCGTCCCTGCACAAGCTCAAAAGCGTAGGTATGCAGGTCGGTCAGGTTGCCCAATAGGTCATCGAGAGCGACCGGCTGGTCCTGCGGTCCGGACCAGTACGTCATGATGACGTTCACCCGCGGAATTACAAATTCAAGGTCCTCTTCGGGAACCCCGAATGCGTGGACCGCAGCCTGGACGGGAACCTTCGCGGTCCACTCCACCGCGTCGACAGCGCTTTTGTTTGGCATCACGTCCACGAGATTGCGGGCTACTCGCTCGATCACCTTGTTGTAATGCTCATGTGCCGCTTGCGTGAAGCCGACGTTCGTGGATCTGCGCAATGAATCGTGCACGGGGTCATCCGTGTACATCATCACGTTGTTTGTAAACCTGTGATATATGCTGTTGGGGGGCAACAAGCGGCCGGGAAACTTAGCGCTCAGAACAGCGCCCATTCGGTTCGCCTTCAGGCGCGGATCGCGCAACGCATTGGTGCAATCGGCATGAGTTACAATCGCCCATGCGTTGAGCTTTTCACACCAGTGCACCGGTCCTTTGTCGGCCAACCGCGCATAGATCGGATAGGGATCCGACACGATGCGAGAATCGGCCAACACTGATGCGTCGTCCATGCGGTTGCCTAGATACATAGATTGGATCGGGCTCGACCGTGATCTCGCAGTCTTGAGGAACTCAGCCGGTCCGGACGTTTAGGCCCTGGTTGGCTGTCTGTTCCGAGATCACGCGAATTGATGCCGGTGGTTTGCCCCGTGCCTGCGACGATCTCCTTAAACCCATTTTCAATTGGTCTTGACGGCATGCCATAGAGCAGGCGAACGACACGCCGTGTTCCAGAGCTTCTCAATCAAGAATATCTCAAGTGAGGCATGAGGATAAGACCACATGGGGCAGATGTACACCGGACTGTATTCTGGGTAAAGGAACACATTTAACGTGCACGTCCTGATCAACTTCTAGGCAGCGTCAGTTTTCACGGGTGGGTCGCTTCGAAATTCTGGGGCCGGCGGGTGCATAATTTCACGGTTCCATGTCGTGGAACCAGGCCAGAGGTGGTGTCGCCTGCCGACTCGCCATGAATGCTCTACGTGCAAGCGCGGCGAAAGAGCGCAAGTCCGCCAGCGGCTGAATGACCGGTTTCAATTCTTAATGCCGGCAAGCCCACGGAGGCGTTTGCCGTGCTGGTTCAAATCCAGCACCATGGGATCGTTCGGTCCAAAATCGTAGTGGTAGAACTGCTCTGCCGCCCGCCTGAAACCCAGCGTGGAGTAAATTGCCGCCAAATTCGGCTCGCAACCTACGTAGCATTCCACAATGTCCTGCCTGGTAATGTGGCCCAGGAGTGCAGAACACATTTTTAGAAAGACCGGAGTGCCTCGATTTGATTTCTTGACCGTGAATCTTCCACAAATTGCGGTGCGCGCCGGATGATGTTTGGACGAGTTCATTCCGTACAATTCCTCAAAAATGCCCATGCTCCCTTCTCTGGACAGGTTCGTGCGGAACGTTCCGATGACCTCGCCGGCCTTTACGGCTACGAAGATGTGGCCGAATTCGTCGAGACTGTCCTTCAAAATCCGTTTCTCATGATCTGCGTCCGGAGATTCCCGCCCAAACTCCACGCAGCACACGTTATAACGAAGCCGCAAAGCCTCGTGCAGCATCCGCTCGTCGTTTTGACAAATGAGAACGTCGACGTCCGCTGCCTTATTGGTACCCGGCAACAACGACATCAGGCTGTTGGTGCCCGGCAACAACGACATCGGATTTGATTTGCTGTCATGGCTTTGCGAGACCTTCGCAAAATACCTGCAAAACTGAACAGCCTTGCTCTGGTCCCCTTCGTGTATTTTCCACATTGTCTCATAATCGAGGACGAGCGCAGACGCAGCCGTCCGAGCCACGACGGTTGAGGTTGCGCGACTGCCTTGCAGAAATCCGATCTCTCCGACGGTCGAGCCAGGCCCTAACGATTTGCAGATTTCACGAGCAGGCGGCCCGGAAACCACCTCAAGCGAGCCCTCCGTTACAAGAAATAGCTCCTTGTAGTAGTGATCCTGGCGGCGAACGATGTCACCGGGTTGGAAATTTGCCTTTCTGCAGCAATCGTGAAGGAAATCTGGATAGGGCGTCATGGACACAAACTTGGTCGCAAACTTGCGACAATCTGGAGCCTTAAATGCATGCCAAGTGTCTCGCGGAGTCCCTCTGGGAACACTAGAAGCTCACAATCCTCAGACACTCTTCGTATCTAGATTTGCTGCGAAACATGCGCAAGGGCAGCAGATTTTCTACTCGCAAATCGTCGGCCGCAGCGGGTGTGAGCGGCGCTTGGCTTTCCTCGCAGGCTCCTCTCGAGCTAGTATGGATCTATGTTTCGACGCGGATAAGCAAGCTCTTGCGATTGCAGCTGGGTCAAAGGAACAGAATGGAACAATCGCTGGATCAGAGCAGAAATATTGGCCGGGCTCGCGACAATGACTGGCGGGCGGACCTGCCGTGGCACAGTTATCTCAAGCGAGCAGTTATCAAGGCACTCCTGTGGGGGCCGAATGAATTGTTCAGGCGTTCGGTGGATTGGGATCGCCGGCCTGCCATTTTAGGGGATGCTGCATCGGTTTGCCCGGCCCTGAATTTGCTTGAACAGAACTTTGCTATCTTGCAGGCAGAATATCGCAATGCGCTTCGCGACATCGAAGCCTCCCCGCGATACCATGAAGTCGATCCCCGGCAGCGCGGGCTCTCGGATCCTGATGAGGTGCGGAGCTGGCGCGTATTCTTCCTGGAAGCCCTTGGACGAAAAATCGAGGTCAATAGAAAGAAGCTCCCGGAAATGTCCCGCCTGCTCGACCAAATTCCGAATCTGTTTCAAGCTCAGCTGTCAAGGCTCGAGCCGGGAAAATCGGTGCCGGTTCATGCAAGTCCATATAACGGCTATTTGCGGTACCATCTGGCGTTGGAAGTGCCGCGTGCCAACCCGCCCTACATGATCATCGGCGGTCAGAAACTGCATTGGATCGAGGGTAAGGGAGTTTTGATTGACGATACCTACGATCACGAAGTCATCAACAAGTGTTCGGAGCCCAGGACCGTGCTCATCGTGGATATCGACCGGCCGACGAACTTTGCGGGCCGTATGGGGACGAGCATAGTCAATTTCATTCTCAAACAAACCTATGCCAGATGGGTGTGCAAGAATGTCGAAGGCGCGCTGACTGCGAACCGACGAGAGATTTCTCCCGGACGTTAATCACAAGCTGCACTGCAGACCAAGCGCCCCGGCATTGCCAAGGTAGGTGGTCGAGACCCGCCGTCTCGCACGAGAGCAGCCAGTCGCCATGAGCACGATGGCAAAGTCGCCCGCCGAAGCGGCCGCCGCGAAGGAACGCGAGATTCAGGTACGACGGGTTGCGGCTGCAAGCCTCGTCGGCACGACCATCGAGTGGTACGACTTTCTGATATACGCCACCATGGCCGGGGTGATTTTCAATCGATATTTTTTCCCGGAAGGACGCCCATTCGTAAATACGTTGCTCGCCTACGGCACATTTGCCGCCGGTTTTCTGATGCGCCCGCTCGGCGGATTGTTGTTTGGTCATTTTGGAGACCGCATAGGACGAAAACCTCTGCTTGTCCTTGCGCTCATGATAATGGGGATTGCCACCTTTCTGATCGGCCTGTTGCCGACTTATCAGCAGGTCGGCGTCTGGGCACCGGTCCTGCTTCTGATCTTGCGGCTCGTGCAAGGCGCCGCCCTTGGCGGAGAATGGGGCGGAGCGGTCCTGATGGCTTACGAATTCGCGCGCCCCCAGGAGCGTACCTATTACGCCTGTTTCCCGCAGATCGGACTTGCCCTGGGTCTTTGCCTCAGCACTGGGGTGGTGAGCTTTTTGTCGTTTGTCCTTAGCGAGCGCGATTTCGATTCCTGGGGCTGGCGAGTGGCATTCATGCTCAGCATCGCGCTCCTTGCAGTCGGCCTGTTCATACGCTTGCGCGTGCTGGAAACGCCGGAATTCGCCCGCACGCAAGCGCGCCACGAGGTGGTTCGCATACCCGTGTGGCATGTGCTGCGCGTTTATCCAGGCAGCGTAGTCCTGGGCGGATGTACCCGACTGATCGAGGGCATGGTGTTCACGATCTATGCGATCTTGCCTCTCACCTATCTCGCCAAGGTAGCGGAGATATCCCGCACCACCGTCCTCGCCGCGATCACCCTCGCCGGCATGACCTTGATCTTCACCATTCCGTTCGCCTCACGCGTCGCCGATCGAACCAGCCGAAGGAAGCTCTTTGTTGCTTTTTCGCTGATCAACGGCTTCGCCGCGTTTCCGGCGCTCTGGCTGATGCAGCATTCCGGCAGCGCGCTGATCACCGCTGCCTGCATCGTCATCGTGCTGGGCGTCCTGTGGGCTCCGGTATACGGGCCGCAAGCGGCCATGTATTGCGATTTGTTCGATACGCCGGTGCGCTACACTGGTGTGTCGCTGATCTATGCGCTGGGCGCCATTTTATCCGTACCGCTCACGCCCCTGGTGGTGGGCTCCATGCTTCAGGCCGGCGATCATCGGCCTTGGCTTCTCGGGAGTTACGTGTGCGCCGCCGGCGTCATCAGCGCGATATGCGCAGCGGCCATGAAACGTGTCCCATAGGGCAGGATTACTTTTCTTCGAATCGCAATCCCCGCTCTCGTGCGGCGATAACATTCGTCACTCCGATCTTCGTAGCTCATTTGGAAATGGTCATAGCTTCAAGGAAATGCCCCAGCGACCCCTGGCCGCGACGCATTTATGCGCATTCTCCTCGAACATGCGATCCCGCCACCTCTCATGAGTACTCGGTGATAGGTTTAATAGTGATCCTGACCTTCGTCTGGCTTACGAAAAGCTTGCGCAAGCAGGCGACTTAGCGCATCGGCTCGATCTGGCTGATCGGGTACAAGGGCTTGCGGCGTAGCGCTCAAGAAAGGCTGCGCGAGTCCAACTCCGTTTCAAAGTCCGCGCATGACGAACAAACGAAACAGCGCGGCAGCTGCGAATTTACCGCGCCATTGACGCGAGCAGGAATGATCGACCCTTAATGGGAACGTGCAGCGGCCTATTCCGAAAATCCTATCCTATTGATTTTGCGATAAATTACACTTTTCATTTCGCAAAAAATACAATCGGTAGTTGTATTGTATGGAAGTATGTTCCAAAGGTTGCGCCTTCGTGCTCTGGAACATTTGTTCTGCAACTCCGCATAGGAAGCGACCGGCTCCCCAATATGGAGAGACACGTGTTTCAGTTTTCAATCAGTTCGCAAAACCGCGGCAGCGGCCTCAATCGCGCTCGCAAATGATAATTATCACATCTTCATTGGCTGAAGCGCGAGGTGTCACGCAGCTTTCGGCGCTCCCGGAATACGAAGTAAAGGGGTCGACGATGTTTTGGAGTCGAGAGATTTAAATTCCTTATAGCAGATCAGTCGCTTGAGGAGTTTGTCGATCATGGCGTCCAAACGTCCTTCGAGCTCGAAGTCTTTAAGCATTTGATCAATAGTCGCGGCTGGGCCCAATTCGACAAATTTATAGGCCTCTCCGAGCTCCCTCCGAGCTTGAGCTTTTGCCGCCTCCTCGCCCGCTTTGACCTTTGCAGGATCAGGTGCCTCCAGGCCAAACATCGCGCTCAAATCATCGATAGGAGGCAGCGGTGTGGACGGAACTTTCTCTGATCTAATGGCAAAATAGCGATCACGCGCGGACTCGGCTACGCGAAAGGAATCAAGATTCTGCTTGCGCCAATATAAGCGCGCGATACTTGCAACGATATCGTTCTCGAGCGGTCCATCGGGGCGAAGGTCCGCAATTAGATCTTGGCACAACCTCTCGAAGGCAGTGCGATCTTCTCCGGGGAGAAGTCCAGTCGCGCAATAGCCACCGTGCTTGAGTGCAGGATGGAGCTTCTTAACTCTGGCAGACATCGCAAACTCCACTTAAGCGAACGCGAATCCCG
>JBEVJT010000282.1:0-21844 GCA_040510075.1 Xanthobacteraceae bacterium
CAGCTGCTGCCCTTCCTCAATCTTTCAAATCGAAACGACTTTATTTTAGTTGTTGGTTGGTTACTAGCTGCATTGCGTCCGCACGGTCCGTACCCGTTGCTGGCAATAGCGGGGGAGCAGGGCTCGGCTAAAACAACTCTAACGAGAGTGTTGCGAGCGTTGATAGACCCCAATACGGCTCCAGTCAGATCTCTGCCACGCGAAGAGCGCGAGCTGATGATCGCCGCGAACAATGGCCATGTACTTGCCTTCGAGAACTTGTCGGGATTGCCCCCCGCTCTATCCGACTCGTTTTGTCGTCTGGCCAGTGGCGCAAGCTTTGCAGTGCGGCGCTTGTATACCAATGATGAGGAGATGCTTTTCCAGGCTGCCCGGCCGATAATCCTCAATGGAATCGAGGAGGTTATTTCTCGACCGGATCTTGCAGATCGCGCGATCTTTCTGACCCTGCCAAGCGTTCTCGACGAGCAGCGTCGCCCCGAAAACGACTTTTGGCGAGAATTCGAACTCGCCCAGCCCAGCATCATCGGCGCTTTGCTGGATGCAAGCTCCTATGGTTTGCGAATGCTGCCCTCCATTCGTCCGATTTCCCTGCCGCGCATGGCTGATTTTGCCGTGTGGGCCTGCGCGTGTGAGGTCGCATTCTGGCCTCGCGGAACATTCATGCGGGCATTTAAGGAAAACCGGCGCTCGGCGATTCAGAATGTAATCGATTCGGAACCGTTGGCCGCATACATCCGACATATGATGGCTGGACGGAGGTCGTGGACAGGCACTGCGTCTGATCTCTTGCGCGCTGCCGAGGCTTTCACCGAGAACCCGCCAACAATGGGCTGGCCAAGAACTCCACGGGCCCTTGCCGGACGACTGCGCCGCTCGCAGACGTTCCTCAGGACGATTGGCATTCAAATTGCTTTTGGTCGCGAAGGTCACACCGGAAATCGGATGATTACCATAACCACGGCTGCGGTTCAGAAGGACGCGGCATAGTCACCACCGTCAGCACCGCCACCCCCGAAGGATGCCGGAAACGGTCCACGAAGCCACGCTGACGGTGCTGACGCAAATGGCGGAGCGACCATTCTCCTGTGGCCGATGAGAAGGCGTCCGGTTTGGAAGCCAGAAAACCGTGCATTTGGAATATGCGGTGTTGGACCAGGTCGAAAGGCCACGAACCCGGCGCTCATCGAAAGCCACTTGCGCGGATTGACGTGGTAGCTTCTGGAAGCTACCATGCTGCAATGCGCTCGGTCGGCCTCAAGATCCTCAAGAACAAGCTGAGCGAATACGTGCGTATTGCTGCGAGCGGCGAAATCGTCTTGGTGACCGATCGCGACCGGGTCGTGGCGGAGCTGGGGCCCCCACAGGCCGGGCGCAGTACAGTTCTATCCGATGCTCTCCTGGCCGAATCGGTCCGAGAAGGTTGGGTGACGCCACCAATGATCGTTTCTGCCGACCCTCCACCGCGCAGACCGATTATGAAGTTGCGCGATCTCCTCAAGGATATCGAATCCGACCGAGAAGACCGGTGATCTACCTCGACAGCTCTGTCGCGCTCGCCCATCTTTTTGCAGAAGACCGCGTGTTGTCCAAATCCATTTGGCAGCAACCGCTCATTTCGAGCCGGCTTCTCGAGTATGAGGTGTGGAATCGTATTCACGCGCGCGGTCTTGGATCCAGTCATGGGGATGCCGCTCGCGCGCTGATCGGTCGCGTGGCACTGATCGAAATGACGCCGCCAGTTCTTGGGCGAGCATTGGAGCCCTTTATTATCTCAGTGCGCACACTTGATGCGCTGCATCTGGCGTCTATCGAGTACATTCGTTCGCGTATGCAGCTCATCGAGCTTGCGAGTTTTGATGAACGCTTGCTTGCTGCTGCACGCGCCCTCGATGTCCCGATTTGTCAATTGTAGGTCCAGCCGATCGTTTGCGAGCACGTAGTCCGGTTAGTCGGCCGGCAAATTGACTGGAGAAAGAATGACAACTGACCCTCACGATCGTGGTTCGTGAGCGGCTACCGTAGAGCGCATTCGTCGTGAGTAGCGTTTCAGCCTTCCGGGCTCTCCTGGCCATCGGCAATGACAGCGCTTAGCTCGGCGTCCACGCGTGCCTGTCTCCCGACTGGATCACCCAATCGCATAATCAGTTTACGTGATTGCTGCACCAGATTGCGCAGACGCTTGCGCTCCGCGATAGCCTTGCGGGTATAGAGCCCAGACTTCAGCGCGTTCTTGTTGCCGCGCGGGGCCCCGGATCCCATGGCCCCTCCGTGCATGCGGCAGCGCTTCTTGCTATGCACTGAGGGGGACCTACAGGGCTTTCCCGAACGGGTCTTAGCGCCACAGCGCTGGCTCGAAAGCATAGGCGCGACGTTGCGCCTATGCTCACTGCTCATGTTAATGCTGCGGGCCTGCCCTATCGGCGATGCGCTCTTTAGTCGGCCTTAGCGACATGCGCTCTTTAGTCGGCCTAATTGGGAAGCCACGACCGTTCGCCTTTGCAGGGAGTGGTCGGGATGCCACAGCGTCTGAACGCGTAGTTTCGCTCGGCGAGTGTGTGACATTGCCAATTACTGCTTGACCACCATCTGCGACAGAAACGTTCTCCACCGTCTGTGGGCCATCCCCGCGGTACCGCTTCAGGCATTCAATCTGGCTGGCAAAGGCTCGGATGAGCTTAATGAATGTACGCTCCGCACTGTCCACCTCAAGCACGTTGATGGCTGAAGCGAGGCGACATGCAAGCCTCATGCTCGCGACATGCACCGCGGCCATTTGGGCCCCCAGCATAGCCTCGACTTGGTCCCTGGGCTTAAGACCTTTGACAACCGATAGCATGAAATCTAATCCGCGCTTTTCGAACTCCCCTTCTGGCGTGTTTACTACTTGAAGATAAGATATAAGGCCATCCAGAAAATCCTTATCGGCTGTGCCCACGGCTTCCATGAGAAGTATTCGGCCGATCTTCTCGTCGTCATAATCTAATTATAATTTTACGACTTCCTCGCTTTCCGCGGAAGTGTCTAGCTCCATTTTTACACGTGGAACTGACCCACGCCGAGCCATAGATTTTTTCAACACATCGAGTTCTTCGGGCGTAGGCTTACGATTAGTTTCTGGGAAAGGTTGCTCTAGCCAGTGTTGGGCACGAACTGTCGTTTCGGGAAGTTCTTTAACCGAAGGCTCCCGATCGTTTGTTCGCCGAGGTTGCTCCGTCGACTTTGCATTACATTGCGTAATCCTTTCCCGCTTCGTCCTGTTCGTAGTCATTTCGCACTACTCCTGTTACATTTGCTCGCGCCCGTCGTACTACATGTAGATATTTCCCCAGTCCCTACAACAAGGGGTATGGATGCGAGCAGTAACTTTGCATGGGGTTGTTTTTCAATTTTTTTGGTGAGCGGCACGAGCATCCCACCAGCGGAAGACAAAGTCTCGCCATTTCAGGACTGCAGGCCCAAGCTTTTGTATGCCGCACTGGATTGCGCCAACAGGGACGCGCCCACGCAACAAGCCCAGCTCAAGCCCACAATTGGCCTTTGATATATTTGATGGTGTTGATCGAAAGGTACCCGGACGGCTCGCTGCACGAGCCGTTACAGATTCACTTCTTTGCTTCCCTGATCTAAGGAAGAGCTTGAGCCTCTGATACTTATTTGATCCGGCCTCGCTGCAGGGCCGCCACCCACCGCTTACCGAACAGCGCAAGCACCGCCCCGCAATAGGGCCACGGCTTGCGGGCAAACGTTTTCGGTTTTGGCAGAACGAAGCCAAAAAGACTAAGCGCTTCAATGGCCGGTTGGGCTTGCCCTTAGCTATGCGGACTGATCGCCGAGAACATCAGTTCTCGATTGGATCTCGCAGACCACGGGGATATTTCTGACGCTGCTAAGCGTTGCCGACAAGAAAGTCGGCAGCGAATTGGGAACCGCTCACTGTGCTCTGCACAACAAGAGGAGGATAGGCAGCGCGAAGCTTATGTCCGACCCCGCTGCAGCGCCGCGATCCATTTCTTCCCGAACATCGCCATCACCGCCCCGCCATAGGCCACGGCGCCGAATCCTCCCAGAAGAGCGAGCGTGGGCACGTCGTGACGCGGCGCTCCTCGGGGCCACAGGCGCGCCAAGCCTAAGTCCGCGGCGAGCAGCACGAGCGCAAGGACCACGGCTGCAATCAACAGGCGTGCGGCCGAGCCGCGAAGGCCCGCTTCGAATGAAAGAAAACCCCGGCGCGTGGCAAACCAGGCGACCAGGCCGAGATTGATCCAGGCGCCAATGGACGTCGCGAGCGCAAGCCCCACCTGAGCCAGCGGTCCCATGAGCGCGAGCTTGAACATCACGTTGACCGCAACCGCGATCAGCGATGCCTTGACCGGAGTGGCCGTGTCTCCGCGCGCCAGAAAGGGTGCGGTGAAGCTGCGAATGAGCACGAATGGGAGCAAGCCGAGCGCGTAGGCGGCGAGCGTTTGGGCGGCCGCATGCGCATCGACCGCGGTGAACGCGCCGCGCATGAACAGCGCACGCATGATGAGATCGGGCACGAACAGGAATGCGACCAGGCAAGGCAGTGCGAGCAGCAAGGTCAATTCGATGGCCCGCGTCTGTGCGCGGCGCGCGCCTTGCTCATCGCCCGCGGCGATGCGCGAGGTCATCTCCGGCAACAGCACGGTGCCGACCGCAATCCCGATCACGCCGATGGGGAGCTGATTGAGCCGGTCTGCGTAATAGAGCGCCGACAATGCTCCCGCGGAAAGAAAGCTCGCGATGATGGTATCGGCAAACAACGCGATCTGCAGCCCGGCCGAGCCGACGGTGGCGGGCGCGAGCGCCTTGAAGAACCGGCGCACGTCCTCGTCCCATCTGGGCGCGCGAAACACCGGAAAGACGCCGTTGCGCAGGACATCGCCCCCGACGAGCAAAAATTCGAGAACGCCGGCTATCAACACGCCCCAAGCGGCGGCGTGGCCCGGTGTGGGAAAGAACGCGGCCAGGGCGAGGGTCATCATCATCGAGAGATTAAGAAGAATGGGCGCGGCCGCCGGCGCGGCGAAACGCGCGAGCGCATTGAGAATGCCGCCGTAGAGTGTCACCAGCGAAACGAGCAGGAGATAGGGGAACGTTATGCGCGTGAGGTCGACGGCAAGCACAAAGCGCGAAGGGTCCTCGGAAAAGCCCGGCGCAAGTAACCTGATCAACACGGGCGTAAACAGCAACGCAAGCGCAAGGAGAACGATCTGCGCGGCGAAAAGAAGCGCAAACACCCGATCGGCGAACAGGCCGGCGCAAGCGCCGCCTTCCTGTTGGCGAATGCGCGCATAGGCGGGCACGAAGGCGGAGTTGAAAGCGCCTTCGGCAAAAATCGCCCGGAAATGATTGGGCAGGCGCAGCGCCACGAAGAACGCATCGGCCACCGGTCCGGCGCCGAGAATGGCTGCGAGCAGCACGTCGCGCGCAAAACCGGTGATGCGCGACAGGAGGGTCAGCCCGCCGACCGTGAATATGCGCCCGATCATGATGCAACCAGGGTCATGGATCCAATGCTTGCCTCACATCATGGCATTATCGGTATCCAACTGCCCTCCAGTAGTCTGCCGATGAAACAATTGTGGCCGCGTGAGCCCCGGATTTCGCTTCCGCCTTCGCGCTCCGCGCTTCGGCGGACTTAAGCCCGCCATAGCTCGCAATGCGAGCGGAGGCGGGCCGCTCAATCCGGGCTACCACCCCGGTGGAAAACTTGGATAACGGCTTTATTTGCTGGACTCGGGCTCACCGGGCGCTAGGCTAACATTCGCTCGGGCGAGCACGTGGCAAAGAGCAGGGTCACAGACTGCAAGCCCTGTCGCGCCGCCTTTACATGCGCGTCTGATTGTGCCGCCCGAACGCTTTTTGACCCATAATGAAAAAGGATTCGGCGATCAAACGTCGAGCATCTCCTCGTCGGCGAACTCCGCCCGCTCCTGAATGAAGGCAAAGCGCCCTTCCGGCTTGTTGCCCATCAGGCGCTCGACCGAACTGTCCGTCCTCTTCCTCTCGTCATCGATGACGACGACGCGCAGGAGGGTGCGCTTCTTCGGGTCCATGGTGGTCTCCTTGAGCTGGCTCGCCATCATTTCCCCGAGCCCCTTGAAGCGCCCGATCTCCACATTCGCATTGTGGTGGAATTCTTTCTTGATCAGGGCGTCGCGGTGCTTGTCGTCGCGCGCATAGAAAATCTTGCCGCCATGGCTGAGCCGGTAAAGGGGAGGGACCGCCAGATAGAGGTGCCCGTTTTCGATGAGCTTGGGCATCTGCCGGTAGAAGAACGTGATCAGCAGCGAGGCAATATGCGCGCCGTCCACATCGGCGTCGGTCATCACGACCACCTTCTCATAGCGCAGGTCCTCATCGCGATAATGGGTCCCGGTGCCGACGCCGAGCGCCTGCACGAGGTCGGCAAGCTGCTGGTTCTGAGAGAGCTTGTCCTTGCCCGCCGAAGCGACGTTGAGGATCTTGCCGCGCAGGGGCAGCACCGCTTGCGAAGCGCGATCGCGCGCCTGCTTGGCCGAACCGCCCGCGGAATCGCCCTCGACGATGAAAATCTCGGAACCCTGCGCGGTGGTGTTGGTGCAGTCGGCAAGCTTGCCAGGCAGGCGCAGCTTGCGCGCGGCGGTCTTGCGCGAAATCTCCTTTTCCTGCCGCCGCCGTATGCGCTCGTCGGCGCGGTCGACGACAAAGTCGAGAAGCTTGTTAGCCTGCAGGTGGTTGGCGGCGAGCCAATGGTCGAACGGATCGCGGATTGCGTTCTCAACGAGTCGGCTCGCTTCGGCCGTGGCGAGCCGGTCCTTGGTCTGGCCCTGGAATTCCGGCTCGCGAATGAACACCGAAACCATGCAGGCGGCGCCATTCATCACGTCGTCGGCGGTGATGACGGAAGCGCGCTTGCCCTGGCCGACGCGTTCGGCATGATCCTTGATGCCTTTGAGGAGCGCAGCGCGCAGGCCCGCTTCGTGGGTCCCCCCATCAGGGGTTGGAATAGTGTTGCAATAAGAGGAAAGGAATCCGTCGGCATCGGCGGTCCACGCCACCGCCCATTGCGCGGCGCCATGCGCGCCGATCTTGCCTGCGCTGCCGGTGAATACCTCCGGATGCACGAGCGTTGCGCTCCCCAGTGCAGCCGACAGGTACTGCTTGAGCCCATCCGCGAAATGAAACGTTGCTTCCTCGGGCACGTCGGCGGTGCCCGCCAACAACTCCTTTGCGCAGGACCACCTGATCTCGACGCCGCCGAACAAATACGCCTTCGAGCGCGTCATCTTGAACACGCGTTCCGGCCTGAACCGGACGCCCGCGCCGAAAATCTGAGGATCAGGCCGAAATCGTACCTTCGTTCCGCGGCGGTTGCTCACCCGCCCGAGGCGCTCGAGCTTGCCCTTCGGCTTGCCGCGCTCGAACACCATGCGATGAAGCATCTGCTCCCGCGCGACCTCGACTTCCATGCGCTCGGACAAAGCGTTTGCCACCGACACACCGACTCCGTGCAGGCCGCCTGAAGTCTCGTACACCTGCGAATCGAACTTTCCGCCCGCGTGCAGCGTGCACATGATCACTTCGAGGGCGGATTTTTTCGGGAATTTCGGATGTGGGTCGACCGGAATGCCGCGGCCGTTGTCGCTTACGGTGACGAAGCCGTTCGCTTCGAGCGCGACCTCGATGAAGGAGGCATGCCCGGCAAGCGCCTCGTCCATGGCATTGTCAATGACTTCGGCAAACAGGTGATGCAGCGCCTTCTCGTCGGTGCCGCCGATATACATGCCAGGCCGGCGGCGGACGGGCTCAAGCCCTTCGAGGACCTCGATATGGCGGGCGCTGTAGCCTGTTTCGCGCGCGCTCCCCTGCGCGCGCCTTCCTTTGGCGGAGTGCCGAGCACCGTCGGTCATCCCGGAAAACAGGTCCGGGGTTTTCTTTACGGCAGCGCGAGCGGCCGCCTTTGCTGTCTTGCTCATTGTGTTGCTTGCCTGAGCGTGCGCAAAAACGAGTTCCGAAGAAGTCAACCGAATGGCTATCCCCGCTCATTCCCGCGCGAGCGGGCATCCAGAAGATTCTGGGCCCCGCTTTCGCAGGGACGAGCGGATGACGAGCAAGCCGAATCAGATTGCCAGAGTATGCCATGACCATGGCGCCCGGATTAGCGGCGAGCGGCTTAGCGAGCGGGGCTTGGTTGGATGAATCCGATTCAGTCGTCGCATATAGGCGCTGGCGGCCATCACTTCAAATTGATGTGACCTCATCGGCCCAACGCTCGCCGGATATTTGCCCCATCTCGTTATCACAGTCGACATCACTGGGGTCCGGCGGGGGGGAACGAATTCTTTCGCAAGAGGAGCCTGCAATGTCCTATCTCCAGCGTCTGTTCAGTGGATTCTCAGCGTCCGCGCAATCGGTTGGGCAGTTCCAGCGCATGCTCGACTGGAAGCTGTTGCGCGGCAGCCACGAGTTTCCGGGGCCCGACGGCGGTACATGCGTCAACGAGGCTGCGCTGGTTGCAGCGGGCTATCCCTATCGCGCTGTCTATTCCGTGCAGGATCTGCCGGCTTCGTTCTCGCGGCCCATCGCAATGCTCGCGCTATGTCTCAACGACACGGTCGAGGATGAGCAACGCCAGAAATTGCTGCTTCCGTTCGTCACGCGGCTTGCCGGCTCTGCCGATAACGAGACGGTCGAGATGGAGCGTGCCCGGCTCATTCTCGAAAGCACCATCCGCGATATTCTGATTCCTGCCCTGGTGCAGGAGAAGCATGCCGATCTCTCGCACCTAAATCGGTTACGCAACGCTCTATCGAGCACAGCCGAGCTTGCGCGTGCCCTGCACAGCCTCTCTCACTCCTTTCTTCCGCGGACCCTGACGTCGGCCTGCGAGCACGCCTGCAATGCGATGGCGCAACTCGAATGCCGGCGCCCTACCGAGGCGGTCTTTTGCGTCTTTCTGGCCATGCGTGAGCTTGCGGGATGGGAGGCCGATGGCGCGATCTACGAGCGCGCAGCCGGGATCCTGAAACAGGTGCTCGAGATCGGAAAGCAGGCGAACGAGGAGCCGGAAAGCATGATCGTCAAACGCATGCGCGAAGCGAGGCGCAGGCCTGTTCCCCGCCGCCGCGCCGGCCGCACATTGCAGCTGATTTCGTAATCACACCCGTCACTTCGGGGCGCCAACGCAGGCAAGCTTGCGTAAACTTGGCTGCGTGCGGCGAACCCGGAATCCATAACCACGGGCTTGGGATTATGGATTCCGGCTCTCGGCCTTTGGCCTCGGCCGGAATGACGGACCACTCCTTCTAACTGCGCGTGCGCGTGGTTGAGCTGCTCTCGCGTGACTTCCTCCGTGCAGCTACAACACGGATATGGCAGGCGAGAAGAAAAAGCGCGTCGCGGTGCTGGGCGCGTCCGGCTACACGGGCGCCGAGCTCGTTCGGTTGCTGCTGCGGCACCCATTGGTCGAGATCGCGCTCCTCACTGCCGACCGCCGCGCGGGGCAGGAGATGCGGCGCGTATTTCCGCAATTTGCCCCCTACGCGCTGCCGCAGCTCGTGTCCCTCGAACACGTGGACTGGAAAGCGGCGGCCGCCGATTTCGTCTTCTGCGCGCTCCCGCACGGGACCACGCAGAAGGTGATCAAGGCTTTGCTCCGAGAGCTGCCAGGAATCAGAGTGGTCGATCTCTCGGCGGACTTTCGTCTCTCTGATCCATCGGTCTATGCGCAATGGTACGGGCATGAGCATTATGCGCCCGAGCTGCAGAAAGAAGCAGTGTATGGCCTGGTCGAACTAAACCGCGACAAGATCAAGACGGCGCGTCTCGTTGCCAATCCGGGTTGCTACACCACCTGCGCGCAACTTGCGCTCATTCCGCTGCTCGCCGCGCAAGCTGTCGATGCCGATGAGATCGTCATAGATGCGAAATCCGGCATGACGGGAGCGGGCAGGGCGGCGAAGGAGGAAATGCTGTTCGCAGAGGTGACGGAAGGAATCCACGCTTATGGAGTTGGGCACCACCGGCACATGGCGGAGCTCGACCAGGAATTCTCGCGTGCTGCGGGGCGAAAAGTGACGGTCACCTTCACGCCGCACCTCGTCCCGATGAGCCGGGGAATTCTTTCAACCATCTACGTTCGCGGCCGCGGGGGCGCCGACGAGATTCAATCGGTTCTGACGAAGACTTATGCGAAGGAGCCGTTCGTCCATTTGCTTCCCGCGGGTGAGGTGCCGCAGACGCGACACGTGCGCGGCTCCAATCTCGCATTCATCGGCGTCGCCAAGGACCGTATTGCCGGCCGCAGCATCATCGGCTCTGCTCTTGACAATCTTACGAAGGGAGCCTCGGGACAGGCGGTGCAGAACATGAACGTGATGTTCGGTTTCCCCGAGCACCTTGGCCTCGATCAGGTGCCGCTGTTTCCGTGACGCTCTCTAACCTTCCTGGGTCACAAACGGTTATCTTCATCCGTCATCCTGAGGTGCTCGGCGCAACGCGCCGAGCCTCGAAGGATGAAGGGCCACGGTTTGGGCCGACATCCTTCGAGGCTCGCTCGCTGCGCTCGCTCGCGCCTCAGGATGACGGGTTGAGACGGGTGTTTCCCCCACGAATCCGATTACCTCGAGCGAGCAAGCAACTTGTGATGCAGCAAGGCTAATGCTGCAGGATCTTCGATAGAAAGGTCTGGGCGCGCTCGCTGCGCGGCTTGTTGAAAAACTCCGTCGTCGGCGCATCCTCGACGATCTCGCCCTTGTCCATGAACACGACGCGGTGCGCGACCTTGTGCGCGAAGCCCATCTCGTGCGTCACCACCGCCATGGTCATGCCTTCCTTGGCAAGCGCGATCATCACCTCGAGCACTTCGTTGATCATTTCCGGGTCGAGGGCGGACGTCGGCTCGTCGAACAGCATGGCGATGGGGTCCATCGCCAGCGCGCGCGCAATGGCGACCCGCTGCTGCTGCCCGCCCGACAGCTGGCCGGGATATTTGTGCGCATGCTCGCGCAGGCCCACGCGATCGAGAAGCTTCATGCCGCGTTGCTCGCTTTCCTCGCGCCCGCGGCCGAGCACCTTCATCTGTGCCAGCACCAGATTGCGCATGACGGAGAGATGCGGAAACAGCTCGAAATGCTGGAACACCATGCCGATGCGCGCGCGCAGCTTCGGCAGGTTGGTTTTGCGGTCTCCCACCGAGGTACCTGCGACCGAGATGGTGCCTTCCTGGAAAGGCTCGAGGCCATTCACGCACTTGATCAACGTCGACTTGCCCGATCCTGAGGGTCCGCACACCACCACTACCTCGCCCTTAGCGATTTCGGTCGAGCAATCCTTCAGCACCTGGAAACTCTGGTACCACTTGCTCACGTGACTGAGCGTGATCATGGGCGAATCCAAACTGTCAGCGGATGATGGCGACGCGGGTCTGCAGGTGGCGCACGAGGCGGGAGACAACGAAAGAGATGACGAAATAGACCAAGGCCGCGAACAGGTACATCTCGACGAGGCGGCCGTCCCGCTGCGCCACCTTTGAGGCGGCTCCAAGAAAGTCGGTGATCGAGAGCACGTAAACGAGCGAGGTGTCCTGAAACAGAATGATGGTCTGCGTCAGCAGCACCGGCAGCATGTTGCGGAGCGCCTGCGGCAGGACGATGTAGCCCATGGTTTGCGCATAGTTCATGCCCAGCGCCTGCGCCGCCGCGACCTGCCCGCGCGGAATCGATTGAATGCCGGCGCGCATGATCTCGCAATAATAGGCGGCCTCGAAGAGCGTGAAGGTCACAAGCGATGAGAGGAAGGCGCCGACCTGGATGGGCCGCGGCGCGCCGGTGATCCATTGCCCGATATAGGGGACGAGGAAATAAAACCAGAAGATCATGAGCACGAGCGGCACCGAGCGCATCAGATTCACGTAACCGGCCGCCGGCAACGAGAGGGGAGCAAAACCGGAAAGCCGCATGAGCGCGAGCAAGGTGCCGAAAATGATCCCGCCGCTCGCCGCAAATGCGGTGAGCAGGAGCGTGAAGCTCATGCCGTCAATGAACAGATAGGGCAGCGATCGAATGATGACGTCGAAGTCGAAATTCGAGAACATCGGCGCCTCAGTGGGTGGCCACCGGCTGCGGCGCGGCGCCGATGAACCCCGGCACCGCGGTACGGCGCTCGAGCCAGCGCATGCCGAAGGTTACGACCATGTTGATCAGGATGTAGATGATCGTCGCCGCCGTGAATGCTTCGAACACCTGGAACGAGAACTCCTGCATCGCCCGGGCGCGCGCGGTGAGCTCCATCAGGCCTATGGTGAGCGCTACCGCGCTGTTCTTGATGACGTTGAGAAACTCCGACGTGAGGGGCGGCAGGATGATGCGATAGGCCATCGGCAACAGCACGTAGCCGTAGGTCTGCGGGAGCGTGAGCCCGAGAGCGAGACCGGCAAACCGCTGCCCGCGCGCAAGACTCATGATGCCGGCGCGCACCTGCTCGGCTACCCGCGCCGAAGTGTAAAAACCGAGCGAGACGACGGCGGTATAGAACGAGGCATCCGGCAGCTGCTTGAGCCAATCGCCAAATTCAACGGGAAGCAGCTCCGGCAGGACGAAATACCAGAGGAACATCTGCACCAGCAGGGGGATGTTGCGGAACAGCTCGACATAGGCATCGCCCAGGCGGACCAGCCACGGATATGGAGCCGTGCGTGCAACTCCAACTAACGAGCCAAGCACGAGCGCCATGCACCAGGCAAAAATCGCCGTCAGCAATGTCCAGCCGGTGCCGAGCAGAAGCGTTTGCAGGTAGGTGTGAACGCCGTCCGGCGACGTTTGGAAGAATATCCCCCAGTTCCAGTTGTAGTTCATGTCAGTAATCAGTGATCGTTAGTCGGTAATCAGAAGCGCTTCTGATTGCTGGTTTCTGATTACTGATGCCCGGTCAGTAGACCGCCGGATCGCCGCTGTCGGTCGGGCTCGCGATCACCTTCTTGAAGGAATCGCTCATCGGCACGTTCAGGTTGATGCCTTTGGGGGGGATGGGCTTTAAGAACCACTTGTCGTAGATCGCATTGATGGCGCCGATCTTGTAGGTGGCGATCATCGCCTCATCGACGACTTTCTTGAACGGCGCGTCGCCGCGCGGAAGCATGATCCCGTAGGGCTCGACCGAGAGTGCATCCGTGGAGATCACGTAGTCCTGCGGGGACTTCGAGGCGGCGACGAGGCTGTAAAGCAAAATGTCGTCCATGACGAAGGCCGCCGCCCGGCCGGTCTCCACCATCAGAAAGGCTTCGGCGTGATCCTTGGCAGCGAGGATGTTGAGATTGAGCCCCTTCTGGGCGGAGATCTCAGTGATCTGCTTGATGTTCGTGGTACCCGACGTGGACACGACGGTCTTGCCGCGCAAGTCTTCCACCGTTTTGAGATTTGCAGATTTCTTGGAGACGAAGCGGTTGGCGGTGACAAAATGGGTGATCGTGAACGAGACCTGCTTCTGCCGTTCGAGATTGTTGGTGGTTGACCCGCATTCGAGATCGACGGTTCCGTTTGCGATCAGCGGAATACGCGTGGCCGAGGTGACGGGGTTCAGGCGAACCTCGAGCTTGTCGACCTTCAGGTGCGACTTGATCGCGTCGACGATCCGGTAACAGAGGTCCATGGCATAGCCCACGACCTGCTGCTTGTCGTCGTAGTAGGAAAACGGCACGGAGGATTCCCGGTGCGCGAGCGTAATCGCGCCCGTGTCCTTTATCTTTTTGAGCGTGCCCGTGAGGTCCTGCGCAGAGACTGGCGCTGCGCACAGGCTGATCAATACAACGGGCAGGATCGTGGTGGGGCGCATCGCGGCTCTCCGTTTGCGGGGGTGCACCCCATTACGCGATCACCCCGAAGCGTTGTCAATCTCGGACGAGGACGTAACGCCCGGGCGCATCCTCGATCGGCGGCAGGCGGCCCGCGCCGGGCGGCCGCGCGGGCACCTCGGTCGGATCATGCTGCTTGAGCCACTTGATCCAATCCGGCCACCACGAGCCGGGGTGCTCCTTTGCCTTGTTCAGCCATGTCTCCACGTTGGAGCTCTTTGGCCTCGGCCCGGTCCAATATTGATATTTCATCTTCTCCGGCGGGTTCACCACTCCCGCAATGTGCCCCGACCCGGCCAGCACGAAGCGCAGCTTGCCTCCGAAATGTTTGGTGCCCAGCAGCACCGATTTCGCTGGAGCGATATGGTCCTCGCGCGTGGCGACGTGATAGCTCGGGATGCTCACCTGCTTGAGGTCGAGCTTCTTGGTCCCCATCTCCATGCGGCCTTTGCTCAGCCGGTTCTCCAGGTAGCAGTTGCGGAGGTAATAGGAGTGATTGGCCGCAGGCAATCGCGTTGAATCGGAGTTCCAATATAGCAGATCGAAGGGTGCCGGTTCCTTTCCTTTCAGGTAATTGTTGATCACGTACGGCCACAGCAGATCATTCGAGCGCAGCAGGTTGAACACGGTCGCTATCCTCTCGCCCTCGAGGTAGCCACGCTTCTTCATCTCGCGCTCGCGCGCAGCGATCTGCTCCTCGTCGACGAATACCTTCAGCTCGCCGGCGTGAGTGAAATCTACCTGCGCGGCGAAATAGGTTGCGGAGACGACGCGATTGTCGCCTTCGCTGGCCATGTAGGCGAGCGTGGCGCTCAGCAAGGTTCCGCCAACGCAGTATCCGAGCGCATGCACTTCGCGCTCGCCCGTGGCTTTCTCAATCATCTCGAGCGCGGCAAGGGGCCCCTCGCGCATGTAGTCTTCGAAAGTCTTGCCGGCGAGGTGCGCATCGGGATTCACCCAGGAGATGAGAAACACCGTAAGCCCCTGCGCAACGGACCAGCGGACGAAGGACTTCTCTGGGGTGAGATCGAGAATGTAGAATTTGTTGATCCAGGGTGGGATGATGAGCAGCGGCCTTTTCCGCACGGTTTCCGTGCTCGGGGCGTATTGGATGAGCTGCATCAGCTCGTTTTGGAAGATCACCTTGCCGGGCGTGACCGCGAGATTGCGCCCGACCTCGAACATCTTGGCGTCCGTCTGGCGGATCTTCAGATGACCATGCCCGGCGGCAATATCCTCCGCCAGCATGTGCAGCCCGCGGACGAGATTTTCCGCCTTGGAGGCCATGGTTTCGCGCAGCAGTTCGGGATTCGTGAGCACGAAGTTGGAAGGCGCGATCGCGTTTGCGATCTGCCGCACATAGAACTCCGCCTTCTGGCGAGTATGAGGATCCATTCCGCCGGTTTCGTGCACGAGGCGGTTCGCCCATTCGACGGTCAAGAGATACGCCTGCTTGAGAAAATCGAAGAACTGATTGCTGGACCATTCCGGATCGGCGAAACGCTTGTCGCCGGGTTTCGGCGCCGCAACCGGCGCCGCCTCCTCGCCGGCCATGCGTTTGACCGCGTTGGCCCACAGATCGAGATAAGCCTTGCTCAGTTGCGACTGCAGTTCGAGCGTGCGCTGAGGATCGCGCAACCAGTAGTCCGCGACCTGGCTCAGCGTCTTAACCATGTCCGTAAGCTGCGGAAACTGGTTTTCGACCTGGCCCGTTTCGCGCGGTTTAAGATAGGCAGCGAGCGCCTTGCCGCCCTCTTCCATCATGCGCGCAAAGTTATGGGCAAGCTCCTCGAATTCCGAAGGGCCGCTTTGCGCCGGCTCTGACGGGGCTCTCACGGGATGCCTCGATCGGGAGGTAATGACGTCCGCACATTCTCAGATTTAGCTTTCGGCTCAGCGGCTGCAAGGCGCATGCCGGCAAGGGGTTGCCGATGAGGCCTGACGTCGCCGCCCCGGTGCGGCCAACCTTGCTTTTGTCATATTGGGGTCGTAGAGCATTGGGGCAATTAATTGAATTCGCATCGATTTCCGTCATTGGCGATGTGCTATGGGCGATCGAGGGGCGCGCATCTCGCGCACGATTTCAGAGGCTCGGAGCCTGACAGTTTCTTATAGATTGGTCGCATGGACCCTCCTGCTTGTTGCGGGTCTTCTCGGCGGCTGCACGTCCGCGAGCAAGATGGGCGATTACGTACCTGCGAGCACAGGCGGCTTGTCCGAAGGCGCGCCCGACCGTCCGCCTACACCCTACGCATACCCGGCGGTGCATGAAATGCCACCGCCGCGGGACAGCCGCGTGCTCACCAGTGCCGAGCAGCAAAAGCTCGAAGACGATTTGGCGGCCGCACGAAGCCGCGCCGCAGCTGCTTCGGGCAGCGGGGGCAAGCAATGACAAAACTGAAACCGCGCCAGCAAGCCCGGGCAGGCGGTTAAGAGTCGGTCATGGAAGAATTCCACCGCATCCGGCGATTGCCCCCGTATGTGTTCGAGCAAGTCAATCGCGCCAAGGCGGTGGCGCGCAATGCCGGCGCAGACATCATCGATCTCGGCATGGGCAATCCTGATCTGCCTACCCCGGCCCACGTCGTCGAGAAGCTTAGGGAGACGGTCGGAAAGCCGCGCACGGATCGCTATTCGGCATCGCGCGGCATTGCCGGCCTGCGCCGCGCTCAGGCCGCCTATTACGCGCGCCGGTTCGGGGTGAAGCTTAATCCGGAAAGCCAGATCGTCACCACGCTCGGCTCAAAGGAAGGCTTCGCCAACGTGGCCCAGGCGATCACGGCTCCCGGCGATGTGATCCTTGTCCCCAACCCGAGTTATCCGATTCACGCATTTGGCTTTCTCATGGCAGGCGGCGCGATCCGCTCGGTGCCCTCCGAACCCGGCGCGGAATTTTTCCGGGCAGTGGAGCGCGCCATCGTGCACTCCATTCCGCCACCGCTTGCGGTGATCGTCTGTTACCCTGCCAATCCCACCGCTTATGTCGCCGACCTCGATTTCTATCGGGAATTAATTCCGTTCGCGAAGAAGCACGGCTTGTTCGTGTTATCTGACCTGGCCTACGCGGAAGTCTATTTCGACAACCAGCCGCCGCCTTCGTTGCTGCAAGTGCCGGGGGCGCTGGATGTCGCCGTCGAGTTCACGTCGATGTCGAAAACCTATTCCATGCCGGGGTGGCGCATCGGCTTTGCGGTGGGCAATGAGCGCATCATCGCGGCGCTCGCGCGCGTCAAGTCGTACCTGGACTACGGCGCCTTCACGCCGGTCCAGGTGGCGGCTGCTGCTGCGCTGAACGGGCCCGATGACTGCATCCGCGAAATGCGGGAAACCTACAAGCGACGGCGCGATGTGCTCGTCGAATCCTTCGGGCGCGCCGGATGGGATATCCCGCCGCCGCGTGCCTCCATGTTTGCATGGGCGCCGATCCCGGAAACGTTTCAAAGCCTCGGCAGCGTGGAGTTCTCGACGCTCCTTGTCGAAAAAGCCGAAGTTGCCGTTTCGCCTGGCATCGGTTTCGGCGAACACGGCGAAGGCTCTGTGCGCATTGCGCTGGTAGAGAATGAGCAGCGCATTCGCCAGGCGGCGCGCAACATTCGACGCTTTCTTGAGTCGAGCCCGGAAAAGTTGCACAACGTCCTCCCCTTGGCCAAGCGGGGCTAGAGCGCGTTTCGATGAAATTGAGCCGCAGTCGTGCCACACACACGTCCGGCTCCCTCTCCCATAGGGAGAGGGTTGGGGTGAGGGGTTTTGAGCTATCGGTGAACGGTAACGCCCTCACCCCACCCTCTCCCCAAATGGGGAGAGGGAGTCCCCGCCGTGCGTTTCGCGCGGTTGTGAATCAATCTCACCGGAACACGCGCTAGACCGCCGCGACGAAGCGGGTGGACAATTCGTCATGGCTGCGGCGCTGAAGGTCGGCATCGCCGGTTTGGGCACTGTCGGCGCCGCCGTGGTCGAACTGATCCAGTCTCAGCGGGAAACGCTCACCGCGCGTTGCGGCCGCCCGATCGAGGTCGTCGCTGTATGCGCCCGCTCGCGCAATAAGAAGCGCCGCCTCTCGCTCAAAGGTCTGCGATGGGTGGACGATCCGGTCCGCCTTGCCGCCGATCGCGAAATCGACGTCTTTGTGGAATTGATCGGCGGCGAGCGGGATCCTGCCAAAGCTGCGGTTTGGGCGGCTCTCGCCGGCTGCAAATCCGTTGTCACCGCGAACAAGGCACTGCTTGCGCGCCAGGGGGTTGCGTTGGCTGCGCTTGCCGAAAAGCATCACGTGGCGCTCAACTTCGAAGCCGCAGTCGGTGGTGCGATCCCCATTGTCAAAACCTTGCGCGAAGGGCTTGCCGGCAATTCGCTGGCGCGCGTCTACGGAATTCTGAACGGAACCTGCAACTACATTCTCACGCGCATGGAGCAGGACAAATTGTCGTTTGCGCAGTGCCTGCAGGAAGCGCAGCGGCTCGGCTATGCCGAGGCGGACCCGAGCTTCGATGTCGACGGACATGACACGGCGCAGAAGCTTGCCATTCTTGCGAGCCTTGCCTTCGGCACCAAGCTCGATCAGCGGGCGGTCTATGTCGAAGGTATCTCTTCGCTCGCTCCCGAGGATCTCGAATGGGCGAGCGAGCTGGGATACCGCGTCAAGCTCCTCGGCGTTGCGGTCAGGACCGAGCAAGGCATCGAGCAGCGCGTGCATCCTACGATGGTCCCCAAGGACTCCGCGCTGGCGCAGATCATGGGCGTGACGAACGCGGTGAGTATTGATGCCGAGGCCATGGCTCCCATCACGTTGGTGGGCCCCGGCGCCGGCGGATCGGCTACCGCCTCCGCCGTGCTTTCCGACATCGGGGATATCGCGCGCGGAGTGCGCACCGCGCCCTTGGGCATGCCTGCGGCGCGCCTTGCCAACATCGAGAAAGCGCCCATGCAGCGTCACGAGGGTGGCTACTACATCCGGCTGCGCGCAGTCGACAGGCCGGGCACTGCCGCCAGCATTGCCCGACGGCTTGCGCAGCAGAACATCTCACTTGAATCCATCGTGCAGCGCCACCGCGGCGGCAGGCCGCTGGGCGGCGACGAGCCAGGATCGGCGCTTGAACCTGTTCCGGTCATCCTGATCACATATGCAACGACGGAAGACGCCGTGCGCAAAGCGCTGAGTGCCGTCCGGCGCGACCGTGTTATTCTGGGCAAGCCGCAAGTCATCCGCATCGAAAAAAACTGATATTATCCTGCAACAAGCTGTTTCGCGGGAAGCAAGCAAAGGGAGGGCAGGTGTCGCTCATGAAGAAACCCGGCGTGGTATCTTCCATTACCATCCAGCCCGAACTTGCGATCGAGCGCGTTCTCTCGCTCGAGATCGTGCGGGTGACCGAACGCGCGGCGGTTTCGGCGGCACGGCTCACCGGGCGCGGAAACGAGAAAGCCGCCGACCAGGCGGCGGTCGATGCCATGCGCCGCGAGCTCAACAAGCTGCCCATCGACGGCACGGTGGTGATCGGCGAGGGCGAGCGCGATGAAGCGCCCATGCTGTTTATCGGCGAGAAGGTGGGCAACAAGCACGGGCCGAAGGTCGACATCGCCGTCGATCCGCTTGAGGGCACGACGTTGTGCGCCAAGGACATGCCTGGCGCGATTGCGACCATGGCTATGGCGGAAGAAGGCACGCTCCTCAACGCCCCCGATGTGTACATGGAAAAGATCGCCATTGGCCCAGGCTATCCGGGCGGCGTGGTCGATCTTGATGCGCTTCCGGAGGAAAACATCCGCAGGCTGGCCGCGGCCAAAGGAGTGCAGCCGCATGAGATAACGGCGCTTATTCTCGATCGGCCCCGGCACGCGGAGTTGATCGCCGGAGTGCGCAAAACGGGAGCGGCGTTGCGGCTGATTACGGATGGAGACGTGGCGGGCGTTATTCACACCGCCGATGCTGCCAATACCGGCATAGACATTTACATGGGCATCGGCGGGGCGCCCGAGGGGGTGCTGGCGGCGGCCGCGCTGCGCTGCATCGGCGGGCAGATGCAATGCCGGCTCGTTCTCGATACGGAGGCAAAGCGGGCTCGCGCGGCAAGAATGGGGATCAGAGATCCACGCAAGAAATACGAGATTGCCGACCTGGTGCGCGGCGACTGTTTATTTTCGGCCACGGGGGTCACCGATGGCGCGCTGCTCAGAGGCGTGCGTTCCAACCAGAAGGTCATCACGACCGAAACTGTCGTGATGCGCTCCGTCACCGGAACCGTGCGCTGGATCAGGGCGGAGCATCGGCAGTTCGAGAAATTTCATCTCGACTAAGCAGCCTGCGCCCGCATCATGCCGGTAATGCAGGGGAATTGCTGGTGATGGGCAACGGCGGCAGCGACGACGACCTGGGAGAGTTGCGCATCGCATGTGATCGGATGCTGCATGAAGGATACGACGCCATTGCTAAGTTTTACGTGGGCCGCCCATTGCATTGAAAAGTTCGCTCGGCCTCCTTCCTCGGGCTGAGTAGTGCCGGGCCCCGGGTCGAGCGGGATGCTGGCTTGGCCCGTCTCGGTCTGGGGCTAATAAGCGGTATGTCCGCAGTTGGCGGAAGCGGACGTGTGATCGTTGAAGAGCACTTCGGGTTTTGACCCTGACCGGACCTAGCGGCGTCAGTGATGGTGAGCATGCATTTTTTTTGTTCAGCAGAGAGAACACAACCCACCTCACGGGGCCAGTTGCTTGAACACTGCGCCGTAATGATAAGGCGGCAGTTCGACAAGCCGAATGAGTTTCAGGCCGCTCGCTCCACCCGCCTCGATAGTCTGCTCCGGCGATAGCCTCAATTCGGTCTTTGGTCCGCGCGCTTCGCCCAAAATCGTCGTTTCCTCAGGTGGCCGCCGATGCCAATTTACGATGGCAAATTGACCGGTTGGCTTTAGCGTCTTGCGGACCGCGTGTACTAATCGGAGCCGATCGGGGACGCCGTGAAAGGCGTTCGCCATGAAAACAAAATCAACCGGTCGGGGTGCGAGCTTACCAAGCTCATAGGCATCACCCGCTACGAGGTCGCAATTGGTCAGGCCGCTTTCCGTCAGACGATGGCGCGCCACTTCCAGTAAGTTGGGATCAAGATCAAGCGCAACGACATGGTGCGCCTGCTTCGCAATTTGCAGTGTAAACCAGCCATCTCCCGAGCAGAGATCGATCACCTCCATGCCCGGCAAGATTCCAACTCTGGCAAGCACTCCCGCAGGATCAGGCCATAGAGCCTCCCACCATCCGGCGATCGGCATTTCAGTGCCTTCGAAGAAGCCTGGGAGACCGCTGCTCATATCGACTGTGTCGCTTATTGGCACGAATGCGACGTCCCACCGTCTGCGATTGTATAACGCGCCATCGAAGCCTTATTTAGAGGTATGGCCGATTGCTGCGGCACCCCACCGCCCTTGAACCTGGACCCACACCGGGGCAACGCCAGCGCCTATCGTCGCGTCCTCTGGGCTGTCCTTGCGATCAACGCCGTGATGTTTGTGGTAGAGATCGGCGCGGGATTAGTTGCCGGTTCGGCGTCCTTGCAAGCCGACGCCCTCGATTTCTTTGGTGACGCCGCAAATTACGCCATCAGCCTCATGGTGGTTGGTATGGCCCTGCGTTATCGGGCCACGGCAGCCTTGGCCAAGGGCGCGACGATGGGTCTGTTTGGCCTTTGGGTTATTGGAGCCGTGGTTTGGCACGCCGTACACGGCACGCTTCCCAGTGCCTTCACCATGGGTGCGGTTGGCTTCGCGGCCTTGGCTGCCAATGCGGCATCATTTGGTCTGCTGTGGGCCTATCGCGGTGGGGACGCCAACATGCGTTCGGCTTGGATTTGCACGCGCAACGACGTACTGGGCAATCTCGCCGTATTGCTCGCCGCCCTAGGCGTATTTGGCACCGGTACCGGATGGCCGGACATCATCGTGGCTGCGATCATGGCGGCGCTGGCATTACAAGGCGCTACCATCGTGGTCCGGCAATCACTGG
>JBEVJT010000283.1:0-3475 GCA_040510075.1 Xanthobacteraceae bacterium
CAGATGTCGCGCGGCGGCTCGGCGGCGCTGGCGCGCGCGCTCGAAGCGGCGGTGCGCGAGAGCGGCGGCGAGATCAGGCTGATGACCGAGCCCAGGCGTGTTCTGGTCGAGGGCGGCCGCGCGGTCGGGATCGAAACGGCCGAACGCGAAGTGATCCGCGCCCGCCATCTGGTCGCGTCCTCGCTCAATCCGCACCAGACCTTTCTCGACCTGCTCGATGACGCAGCGGTGCCGCGCGAGATTCGCGCACGGGCAGAACGCTTTCAGTACAATCTGCTGGCACCGCTGTTCGCCCTTCATCTCAATCTCAGCGAGCCGCCGCGCTACCGCGCCAGCGCCGATCATCCCGAGCTGGCGCAGGCGTTCATGGTGATCATGGGGCTCGACCATGTGGACCAGTTCAGCGACATCGTGCGCCATCACGAGGCCGGCACCATCCCGCCGACGGTCATGTGGGGCGCCTGCCCGACCGTGTTCGATCCGAGCCAGGCGCCACCCGGCCGCCACACCGCCTTCATGTGGGAGAAGCTGCCGTATCGCGTGCACGGCGATCCCGGCAACTGGGACCGCCTGCGCGACGAGCATGGCGATGTCATGCGCCGTCTGTGGCAGCGGCACGCGCCCAACCTCGCCGACGCAGTCATCGACTCGTTCACCCGCTCGCCGCTCGACGTCGAGCGCTGCCTGCCCAACATGCGCGAAGGCGACCTGCTGGTCGGCGCCTTTGCCAATGATCAGGTCGGCTTTCACCGCCCCTTCGCCGGCGCCGGCGCCTACCGCACCCACCTGCCCGGTCTTTATCTCTGCGGGTCGAGCAGCCATCCCGGCGGCAATATCACCGGGCTTCCGGCCTACAACGCGGCGCAGGTGATTTTGGCCGATCTCGGCCTCGCAGCCGACTGGATGCCGGCGCCGATCGCGCCGCGGCTGGCGGCGATGTGAGGCCGACTGCTCCTCGCTGCTCTAGGCGGTGAATTGAGCTGCAATTGCCTCGAACGTCCCTGGGGTGCCGGAGCCCTGTAGCTACTAGTGACTTCATTTTGAAGAAATAGATTGACAATGTATCGAGAATCTCGCACAAAAGCATACCCTTCCAAATTGCGCTTGATGACGAGGGCGCCTTGCGGGCGTTCTAGCGCGTCGAATTGCGCGCCGCCATCCAGCGGGACGGGGCTGGAATCTGCCCCCACTGTAATCCGCGTCGAGGAAGGTACTGCCGAGAGGCAAGATCGCAATAGCGTAAAGCTTTGAGTCGATACCATTCCAAGTCACCGACGTCGGCAGATCGCTGACCGCCACATCTGGTGCCGGCGATTCTTTTCGACGCAATCGGAGACACTCGCGCCAAATTAGAGCCGAGTGATCCACCGAGCTCGTCTTTTCGTCCAACCCCAACTTCAGGAATCCTGCCTCGATCGATGGTCGGCGCGCGCTTGAAGCCGATTTGCATGCAAGAAAGGAAACCAGATCATGCGTGACCCGTGGGATCGTTTCGCTTGGTGGCAATCACCCGGGCTCTTCGGCGCACCTGTCGGACCTGCAGCCACATCAGCAAATTCAAGCGGCGGCATTCTCGGCAACTTAGGCGAGTTCATCGGCACACTAGGGGCGGACCATGGGCCAACGCAGATCGGATCAGCCACGCTGGTGCCGATGGAGCAATACCGCGAGCATTCGTGGCCTTATCAACCAACCGCGAAGGTGCCCGACCTTGAAACGCTGAATCTTCTTGGCGCTCGACCCGGGCTCTATGGGCTTCAAGCGGGCCTCTGGTCACCAGGCAATGTCCATCAATTGCTGGCACCCATTGCTGGGAACAACCAATCCTCGCTGGCACCCACTCTAGGCCTCTCGTCCTCTTATCTTCGCAGGCAACTGCCAGGCGCCGCGCCGGACCTCGATGCATTGCATTATTACGACTCGGTGACCTCCCCTCATCCAAACGCCGACGATGGAGTGGTGCTCGCACCGGAGTATCCCAGTTCGGCCGACGAATACTCAGGAAATGAGTCGACTACAGAGAGTATGAGGGCCAACCCGATAGCGGAGACCGCTCACACCCTCTTACCGATCTCGCGCGCACCTACTTGGCGACCGGCTCCATCGCTCGTTCCTGCGGAGCCTGACCGACCAGTCTCAGACTCGCTAAATCAATGGTCAATTAATGTGCCCGACGCGGCACAACGGACGAGCGATGACAGGGCACGAACCAATCAACGGATCATATCCGACGCTCTCCCCGATAACTATTGGGTTCCCGGTGCCGATTATGTTGCTGACGGACACCATGAGATGCCGCGAGCGCATTACAGAAAAACAAAAATGCCGCCTGAGACTCAGAAGGTGTTTGACGACGAGAAGACAGGGAAACTTCCCAACATAATGATCAATGGCAGGCGTCATGAATTTGACGGGTTCCACCGGCTATACAACGATGCAACAGATGAGCTCCTAATGCGTTTTATGAAGGAAAACAATATTCCGAATCGATTCGATCTGATGACTCCTGATCATGCACGGGCATTTCTAAAAACGATTGCGGAGTCCCAAGATCCCCGAATACAATCGTACCGAAATTTCATAAAACTGTTGAGGTTGGTGCCGTGGCTTCGCGGCGGAGGCCGGGGAAGCGAATAGGATAAAGGATATGAATGAAAACATTCATTCCGCTCGGGACAGAGAATGGCCCCTTCTTCGTCAGCATATCACGAATGTGCTGCGGCCGTACCAAGAGTGCGAGACCAGTCAAGGCAATGATTACTGCCTAAGCACGAGCGACAGTGGCCTGTACCGACACTGGATCGAAACAGAAAAAAAGGAACTGATCGCGCCGCAGGTTATCAAGTCGCTGCAAATGTTGCTGGTGCAGTATCCAACTGGGAAATCGTCATCGTCTTCGGTGCCTCCGGACAAGTAATTATTCGTGACGATGAAATCATTGATGGGTTGAAACGCGAGTCTTTGCCGCAGGAGCTGCGGGCGATCGAATACGAGGGAAGCCGGCAGCTCGGAACGCGCGTAGGCGACATCATGTATTCCGGCGTCACAGCTTCTTCTCCTCCGGGCTTCAGTGTCAGTATCCCAGACGACAGCAAGCTCGCGGAGTTAATGAAGACCTTGCGTGAGGCAGGCTCCTCGTAACGCGCGGCCTCGGCTCTTATGAGTGCTCTGATCGGATCCGGCGGAACGTTCGAACGGGTCCAGCCGCCGCAGGAAAGTCTGCACTGCAGCCCGCGCTATTCCGCCGCCGTGTGCGCGTCGTGACCGGCCATGTGGCGGCCGATATCGAGCGGATCCGATTCACTCGCCCGCGCTTCGTAGACGAAACGGCCGTTGAAGATCACGACGATGCGGTCGGCAAGCTCCAACAGTTCGTCGAGGTCCTCGCTCACCAGCAGCACCGCGGCGCCGCGGTTTCGCACCGCGATGATCTCGGCATGAATCTGCGCGACGGCGGCGAAGTCGAGCCCGAAGC
>JBEVJT010000284.1:0-3264 GCA_040510075.1 Xanthobacteraceae bacterium
ACGGTGAGGCCGGATGCCGCGAGCCCGTGGATCTCGTTCCAGAATTCACGCCGCGCCTTCGGATCGACACCGGCGGTGGGCTCGTCCAGAAGGAGGAGCTGCGGGTTGGGAAGCGTGCAGGCACCAAGCGCGAGGCGCTGCTTCCAGCCGCCGGACAATTCGCCGGCCAACTGTTGCTCGCGTCCCTGCAGGCCCAGACGCTCGATCATCGCCCGCGCGGCTGCTTTCGGGTGGGGCACGGCATAAAGCCGCGCCACGAATTCGAGATTTTCCGCAACCGAGAGGTCCTGATAAAGGCTGAACCGCTGCGTCATATAACCGACATGCTGCTTGATCTCGTCGGCCTGGGTGCGAATGTCATAGCCCAGGCAGGTGCCGCTTCCCTCGTCGGGCGTGAGCAAACCGCAGAGCATGCGCAGGGTCGTGGTCTTGCCGGCGCCATTGGGCCCGAGAAATCCGTAGATTTCACCCCGCTTCACCTGCATCGAGATGTTGCGCACGACCTTGCGCCCGCCAAAGGATTTACTGAGGCCGTGGACGTCGATGACGACTTCCGGCTCCTCGGCCCTGCTCGTTTCCACGCTCATTGCCGTTCGACCGGTCGTACGCTCACGGGCTGGCCGACGCGCAACTGGTCCGTTCGGTCCGTGCGCGCCTCGATCAGGAACACGAGCTTGGAGCGCTCCTCCATGCTGTAGATCACTGGCGGGGTGAATTCGGAGCTGCGCGCGATGAAGCTGATCTTGCCCTCGATGCCGGGCTCGCAGCCATCGCAGCTGATCGCGACCGTCTCGCCCAGCTTCAGCTTCGGCAGCATCGCTTCGTTCACGAAGAAGCGCACTTTCAGGTTCATGGGAGGCAGAAGCGAGATGATCGGTTTGCCTGCCATCACCAGCTCGCCGACGCGAAAATAGAGTTGTTGCACGCTGCCGGTTACGGGACTGTACAGCTTGCGCCGTGCAAGCCGGGTCTGCGCCGAATTGAGCCTTGCCTGAGCGGTGCGCAGCGCGGCTTCCGCGTCTTCGAGCGTCTTTTGCGTGCCCGCCGATGTTTTCAGGAGCTGCACGGCGCGATCATAGGCAAGCTGTGCATTCTTCACCGAGGCTTCCTGCATGGCGACATCTGCAAGCTGCAGATCGGCATCGAGAGTGAAGAGAAGCATGCCTTTCTCGACCAGCGAGCCTTCGCGCACCGTGAGTGTCTCGATGCGACCGTTCTCATCCGGCCCCACGAATATCAGCTCGGCTTCGACCCAGCCTTGAAACACCGGCTCAGTCGCGTTGTTGCAGCTGCTGAGCACCAACATGGCAAGCGCGACGGCTAGGCTGCGCAAGATCATGGGCGCGCGCCTTCCGGAAACAGCACTTGGAGGTGTGCGTGCAGGAAGGCGCGGGCGTCGAGTGGCGAAAAGCGCTCGAACAACGCGGACCACAGGATTGCAACCACCGCCGGCGCGACGAGAAGTTGCGGGAAGCGGGCGAGAGCGTCGTGGCGCAGCTCCCCGGTTTTCACCGCGTGCTTGAGGCGCCTGCGCAACAGCGGGAGCACGCGCGCGATCACCTCGCGATAATAGAACTCGGCAAGCTCCGGGAAGCGTTGGCCTTCGCTGATGATGAGCCGGATGATGTCTTTGCGGCTGGTGGCATAAATCTCCGTAACAAAGACGTCGAGGATCAAATCAACCAGCGTACGCACGGGAATATTGCGCGCAGCCGCAGTGCCAATGGCGCCGAGAAGCGGGGTCAGGCGCGAGCGCACGAGCTCCTTGAACAGGCTCTCCTTGTCACGGAAGTAAAGATAGAGCGTGCCTTTGGCCACGCCGGCCCCGCGGGCGATGTCGTCAAGGCGCGCCGCAGCGAAGCCGCGCGCCGAAAACTCCGCGAGTGCTGCATCGAGGATCGTCTCGCGACGTTCCGCCCGGCCGTCTCCATGTCGCACCGACGCTGCCCGCCTGCTGACGAGGCGCGCACGCGAGACTGGCTTTCTTCTGGCTCGGACCATCTGCCGACTGCATGACTGACTGGTCAGTCAGACATATTTATGCTTCTGCAAGCCTCCTGACAAGCGGCGTGTGGGGTGGGCAAAGGCGCACTGCTCGTCTTAGCCGACCGGCAAAATCGCGTGCGCGCCGTGCCCACGCGGAGTTGCTGGCTTTGAAAACCGTTGGCTTTGTCCGCTGATGGTGGGCTCGGCGCGCGCGTCAGATTTGTACACGGGGAGAGGTAACGAAAACGCGCGCCTTAGCCCACCCTACAAAGATCATCCCTTCGCGTCGCATGCCCAGGCGCGGATAACGCATTCCTTGCCGCCGAACTCATAGCACTGGCGCAGCGCGCTGTTTTGTGCCTCTCCCAGGCGGCACGCAACCGCATAGCCATGGGGGCCGCAGGAGTTTGTGCCGTCGATCGCGATTGCTCCGCACGCGCGCATCACCGGAATCACCTTGCACTCGCCGGAGCATTTTTGCAGCGCGGCGCGATTTGCCGCGGCCTCCCGCGCGTAATCGTAGGCAAACCCGTAGGCGCCGCACGTCCCAACCGCCAGCGCCCCCGCCGCTTCTGCCACGGCACTCGTGCTGCCCACCAATAAGCAGACAATCGCAAGCTTTCGTACTGCGTGGACCACGAGAGGCCCCTCCCCGCAGCAACGCTAAATGAGAGGCGTTTCCAGTTGGTGAACGCGCTTGTGGCGGCTGCTTGGCCGGGGTTCGGACGGGGCAAGCCCAGACCGTGTCCAGCCTGCCGCTAGCCGGCCTCGATCTCGGCTTTCACGCCGGCCAGCGTCTCGGGAGTGTCAACGTCCAGGAGCGCGCCTTTGTGCGGGACGGGCAGTTCGATAACAGCGTCCCCATAGCGGCCGATGAGGTGGCGGGCGCCGACATCCCCTTCGATCGCCATGAGATCCGTAAAAAACCGGCGGGACCATAACACCGGGTTGCCGCGCTTCCCCTCGAACGTAGGCACGACCACGAGTGCGCCGCTGTCGGGCGCAAAAGCGTTGATGAGCTGCTGCATCAGTTGCGCATCGACGCAAGGCATATCGCCGAGACAAACGATTGCTCCATCCACATCCGCCGGCAGCGCGCTGATGCCCGCTTTCAGCGATGTCGCAAGGCCATTTGCAAAACCCAGATTGTGCACGACGCGGAGATCGAGCCCGCCCAGCACTTTCTCGATTGCAGCGCCCTGATGACCCGTAACCACGATCACCGGACGGGCCCCCGATGCGAGCGCCTCCTCGGCGGCGATGCGCACGAGAGGACGG
>JBEVJT010000285.1:0-6796 GCA_040510075.1 Xanthobacteraceae bacterium
GCTGACCGGGGGAATGCCTTGAGACGACGCGAGTTCATCACGTTTTTCGGCGCTGCGGCGACCGCGTTACCTTTCACGGCATCGGCGCAGCAACAGATGCCGTTGGTAGGTTTCCTGAACAGCGCCTCGCCGAATACCTACCGCTTCAATGCCGATTCGTTTCGGGAGGGATTGGCGAAGGCGGGGTTCGTCGAAGGGCGCAACGTCCGCATCGAGGAATGCTGGGCCCGCGCCGACTATGAGCGGCTGCCGGCGCTTGCGGCCGAGCTTATAACCATGGGCGTCGCGGCGATTGCCGCGACCGGCGACGTTGCATCGGCCCGGGCGGCCCAGCAGGCGAGCAGCACCGTGCCCGTCGTCTTCACCATTGGCGGCGACCCGGTTCGGTTTGGACTGGTCAAAAGTCTCAACCGCCCCGGCGGGCACGTCACAGGCGTCCTTTTCAATCAGAACGTACTTGGCGCAAAGCGAGTTGAGCTGCTCAGACAAATTGCTCCAAATGTTTCTCGAGTTGCACTGCTCATGAATCCCACGAACCCCAACGTCAAAAATGAACAGGCGGATGCAGAAACTGGAGCAAAGAAGCTGGGGCTCGAAACCATCACGCTGAATGCCAGAAACAAGGACGAAATCAACGCAGCCTTCGAACAGTTTCTGAGCGCGAAGGGCGCACGGATTCATCACGGTGACCGATCCGGTCCTCCTCGATCGGCGCGAGCAGATTGTCTCGTTCGCGCACCGCCACAAGATCCCGGCTGTGCATTTCGTAAAGCAATTCGCCGATGTGGGCGGTCTCCTGAGCTATGGCCCGAGCATCAGCTGGATGTACCGTCAAGCTGGAGAATACATCGGACAAATTCTCAAAGGCTCTCATCCGGCAGATATGCCTGTGCTGCAACCGACGCAATTCGAATTGGTGATCAAAGCCAAGACCGCGCATGCCTTTGGCATTACCGTTCCTATCGTCCTGCAAGTGGCGGCCGACGAGATGATCGAATGATGAGCTACCCGCGCCTGATGAACCGTCGGGAAGTGCCTTCCCTCTCATGAAGCGTCTGATTATTCGGGATGGCCGCGTGCTTGACCTCGAGGGTCGGCGGGCCGAGCTTGCCGATCTCCTCATCGAGGACGGCACCATACGCAGCATCGGCGCCCCCGGCATGGCCGCGGCCGGGGATGCCGAGCCGATCAGCGCCGCCGATCGGCTGCTCATGCCGGGGCTGGTCAATGGCCACACGCATGGTCATGGAGGTCTGGGCAAGGGGCTTGTCGCCGATCGCGTCCCGCTCGAATTGTTTCTGAGCGCGGCCGGAGCCATCAACGGCAACCGCAGCGTCGAGGAGAAGTATCTCTCCGCGGCGGTTTGCGCGGTCGAGATGGTGAGACGCGGCTGCACCGCCGCCTATGACCTCACGGTCGAGTTTCCGTTGCCCTCGGTCGAAGGCATCGGGGCGGTTGCCCAAGCCTATGAGGATGTAGGTATGCGCGCCGTCGTGGCTCCGATGATGGCCGATCGCAGCCTGTTCCAGGCGCTTCCGGGGCTCGTCGAATCCATCCCGGACCATGTGGCGGGCGATGTGCGCCGGATGGTTGCCGAGCCCTATCCCGCAAGCATCACCGCCTGTCGCGCGATCCTGCAGGGCTGGCGCCATGATCGCGGGCGCATTCGTCCGGCGATCGCGCCCACCATTCCGTTGCACTGCTCCGATGATTTCTGGTTCGCGTGCCGCGATCTCGCGCGCGACTATGATGTGCGCCTGCAGACGCATCTGGCCGAAACGAAAACCCAGGCCGTCATTGGCTTGAAGAAATACGGCAAGAGCCTCACGGCGCATCTGGCCGAGCTTGGCGTCCTGGAAGAGCGCTTCAGCGCCGCTCACGCAATCTGGATCGACAATGACGATATCGCCCGTCTGGCGGATGCCGGCTGCGGCGCAATCCATAACCCGATGAGCAATCTGCGCATCGGCTCGGGCGTTGCGCCTGTGCGTGCGATGCTGTCGCGCGGGCTCCGCGTCGGCGTCGGGACCGATGGAGCCAATACTTCCGATGGCCAGAACATGTTCGAGGCAACGCGGCTCGCTGCCTTCCTCTCGCGCATCGCCACGCCGGACTATGCGCAATGGCTTTCGGTGGAGGAGGCAATGCGCATGGCGACCACTGGAAGCATGAGCATCCTCGGCTTCACCGACGTGGGAAGGCTCGCGCCAGGCTATAAGGCAGACATCGTCTTTCTCGATCTCGGCCACATCACCTACATGCCGCTGCGGGATCCGTTGCTGCAGGTGGTGTTTGCGGAAAGCGGGGCGGCTGTGGACAGCGTGATGATCGACGGAAAATTCGTTCTCCGTGCTGGAAAGCTCCTGACCCTGGACGAGAAGAAGCTGAGGCGCGATGTGGAAGCCGCTCGCGAACGGCTCGATACGGCGAATGGCGCAGGGCTCGCTTTTGCCCGCAACATTGCAGACTTTGTCGGCGCCTTCTGCATCGGGCAGGCACACGCACCCCATCACGTGCACCGCGTGCTGGAGGAGGCCGCATACCGCTGAGGGGGAGTCTACCCCGCCTGCGAAGCTGGGGAGGGACTGATCCTGGCTAATTACCTCGGTGCGTGGCGCTTTTCCGCCCAAATTGTTTGGCACCAAGGTTCCCGGGTGAGCGCGGGCGGGACCCTCCTGCCGCGCTTGGGGGTCGGCAGATTTGATACGTCATCCGGCGGCACTTGCTGTTGTTCTAGCAGTTGCAGGCGCGTGGCTCCTTGCAGGCAGCCATCGCGTGGCAGCCCAGAGCATCGAGGACAAAGCAGAGAACGCGCCGCTTGCATTCGCCAAGGCGCACCGCAAGTCTGCGCAGAAGAGCGCCCACAAATCGAAGAAAAAGCAGGACTCAGACGAGGCTAAAGCTCACGACAAGGATAGCGACTCGCCGGAATTGCGGCTGTCCGTGCCGGCGTCGCTGCCGGATGTCTCCGCTGCCGACGTCGCTCTGGTGCGCAAGGCAATCGAGAATCTGCGCAGAAACCCTGAGTCTGCAACGCAGACCGAGACCGCGATCTCCGATCCTGCCGTGCGCAAGCTCGTCGAATGGCTCATCCTGCGCAGCGGCAACAGGTTCAGAACCTCGCGCTACCTCGCCTTCATTGCTGCCAATCCCGACTGGCCGGGCCTTTCTGCCTTCCGCCGATACGCCGAGGAGATGCTCTGGATTGAGGACGCCAAGCCGCGCGAAGTGCTCCGTTTCTTCGCGGACTCGCCGCCGCGGTCGGCACGTGGCCGTCTGACGCTCGCGCGTGCGCTTTATGCGCAAGGCGAAATCGAAGACGCGCGCGCGCAGGTGCGGCACGCGTGGCGCAACGACTCGATGACGGCCGACCTCGAGCAGCAGGTGCTCAAGTTGCATTCCGAACTCCTCAGCCGCGAGGATCACAAGGCGCGCATGGAGAGAAGGCTCGGCGCCGGCGACAAGGAGGCGGCATTACGCGCCGCTCACCGCCTCGGCAACGCGCAGGTCGCGATTGCGCGAGCACGCATCGCGCTCAGTGGAAAAAGTGCCGGCAAGAGCAGCAAACCACTGGATGGCGTGCCGGCAGAAGCACACGAAGATCCCGGCTATCTCCTGGCGCGCGTGCACGTCCTGCGCCACCAGGACAAGGTCGCGCAAGCCGCGCAGACGCTGCTTTCAATCCCGTCTGATGTCGCCGAGATGCTTGATCCCGAGGAATCCTGGGTCGAGCGGCGGATATTGTCGCGCAAGCTGCTCGACATTGGCGATCCACGCTCCGCCTATCTTGCGGTCCGCGATGGTGCCGACCCGCTCAAGGAGAACTCCCGCGTCGAGCGCCTGTTCATGGCCGGATGGATCGCGCTGCGCTATCTCAAAGATCCTGCCGCGGCGGCACAACACTTCACGCGCATCCAGGACGTGAGCAGGCATCCCACCTCGCTGGCGCGTTCCCACTACTGGCTCGCACGCACGGCGGAGGCCCTGCGTCAGCCGGCCAATGCGCGCGCCGAATACGAGGCGGCGGCGCGATCCTCGGCCTCTTATTACGGGCAGCTTGCGCGCGCGCGCCTCGGCCTGCGAGATTTGGCGCTGTCCGCTCCGGCGCCGACGAGCTCGAACGGCGAAAAACGTCCTGAGCTGGTTCGCGCGCTCGACGTGCTCTATGCGCTGAATGAACGCGCCCTAGTCATTTCGTTCCTGAACGATGTCGGTTGCGAGCTCAAGGATGCCGGTATGCTGGCCGCGCTCGGCGATCTCGCAGAGGAGCGGCAGGATCCACGCGGGATGCTCCATCTCGGCAAAGCAGCGCTCGCTCGAGGGCAGCCGCTTGAGCATCACGCTTTCCCGACGGTAGGCGTGCCGCGCTACTCGCCCATTGGCCCGCGCATTGACGAGGCGCTGCTCTTCGCCATCATCCGCCAGGAGAGCATGTTCAATCCTGCCGATCTTTCGGCGGCGCAGGCCATGGGCCTGATGCAGGTGACTCCGGCTGCAGGCCGCGATACCTGCAAGCGCTTTGGCTGCAAATACGACGTGAAGCGGCTCAAGAACGATTCCCCTTACAACCTGCAGGTCGGCGCCGCCGAGCTGGGGGGCGTATTAGAGGAATATGGCGGCAACCACATCCTTGCCTTTGCGGCCTACAATGCCGGGCGCGGCCGCGTGCAGGAGTGGATCAAGACTTTTGGCGATCCGCGAGATCCGAAGGTCGATCCCGTGGACTGGGTCGAGCGTATTCCGATCATGGAGACGCGCAATTACGTGCAGCGCGTGATGGAGAACATGCAGGTCTATCGCGTGCGCTTCGGCACGAATGCGCCGCTGACGATCGAGCGCGACCTGCGGGGCAAGGCCGCGGTGGCCAACTAGAGCGGGTGCCCTAAGCCTGGCGCTTGTGGGCGCGGATACTACGAGCTGCCGTCTCCGCGAGGGCCTGGGCGAGGAGTGTGCCGCATTATCTCCTGCATCTGCGAATTCAGATATTCCGCCTGAAGTTTCATGACCTCTTGGAAATTCTTCGCTTGCAGAAAACGTTGGGCAAAGGCGAAAGACGTGGCGATGCTGCGCTCGGCCAGGCTCAGCGCTTGCTCGCCTGCGGAAGCCATGGGCGTATTATCGCCGAAAGCACGAAAGGCCTGACGCACGCCGGCGAGATACATGTCGAACGCCTTCTTGGCTTGCTGCATGCCTTCGTCTGCCATCTTTTGCATGGCGGGAGAAATCTCGGCGCCTCCCATTGGATTATTCATTGACGCCTCCTGGTTGGTTGCGCTGGCCCATAGCATCGGCCCGGCCGGGCCACTGTAGCACTTTGTGGCGTTGCCTGCAGGCGCTCGCCGAATGACGAGGGCGCTTTGCTCATGGGCCGCTTTGGCCTGACTCGTGCGATGGGCGGAGTCATTGCAACGCAGCAAACGGCGACACTACTCAACGACCTCGTCGGCAGCCACCAGCAAGGTTTGCGGCACCGTACTGCCGAGCGCCTTGACGGTATTGAGGTTGATGACAAGATTGTATTTTGTCGGCGCCTGCACCGGCAGGTCGGCGGGCTTCTCGCCTTTCAGGATGCGGTCCACGTAACCTGCGGCGCGTGTGTAAGGTTCGATCGTATCCGGGCCATAGGACATGAGGCCACCACCGTGCGCGAAATAACGGAACGGGTAGATCGCAGGTAATTTTTGTCGATGCGCAAGCCCGATTATGAGGTCTCGATGCACAGCCGCCGGGGCACTTCCCGTAACTATCAGGCCACCTTTCTGGGAGCGGGTGAATTCAACAACGGCATTTTCAATTTCGCTCGGATTGCGAACTCCGGCTGGACTAACTTCAACCCCGATTGACTGCGCCGCGGCTTGGATTGCACCAAACTGGCCGACCCCGGTTGTATCAAGGTCGCGCAATACGATCACTCGCGTCAGGCTCGGGTCAATGGTTTTGAGCAGCTCGAGCCATTTTCCAGTTATGCTGAAATCGAACTGGGTAAATCCGGTTACATTACCGCCTGGATGTGCGAGGCTTGCGACGTAACCGGAACCCACTGGATCAGGCACCTGTGCGAACACTATCGGTATGCTGCGTGTCTTTTGCAGTAACGGATCCATGGTGGAGGCTGAGGCGGCGAGGATGACGTCCGGCGCTCCCGCAACCAGTTCCGCCGCGCACTGATGGAAGCGGTTGGTGTCTCCGGCTCCCCAACAGACGTCTATCTGTACGTTGCTGCCGTTCTTCCACCCCAGATCCGATAGCGTTTGCACAAACGCGATCAGGCGTGCCTGTCCTTCCTTGTCGTCGGCGGCCAAGTTCATGAGCACGCCGATACGACGCATTCGTTCCGCACGTTGTGCGCGCGCTGCTATGGGCCACACTGTTGCGCCGCCGAGAAGTGTTATGAATGCGCGGCGTTTCATGGACTTCCCGTGCTGCAGCACCTTGCAACTCAGGCAATCAAAACAGGAATTTATAGCGCATTGAAATGGGGTGCATAGTCAATTTGCACTGCGGAAATCCTGAGCCTCTCGGTCCGAGTTGAGTCAACTTGCGACTAAGATCATCCAGGTTCTCTGTCTGCGTTCGCTGCCTGCCGACATACCACTGCATGGTCTCTAAGGCCGTGCCGACGAGCGCACAGGCTTTCTCACTCGATGACCTCGTCGGCCTGTTGCAGGAACGGCTCCGGGATGGTCAGGCCAAGGGTTTTCGCCGTTTTGAGGTTCACGAGGAGCTCGAACTTGTTGGATAGTTGCACGGGCAGGTCGGCCACCTTCGCGCCTTTCAAGACGCGATCGACATAGGA
>JBEVJT010000286.1:0-3869 GCA_040510075.1 Xanthobacteraceae bacterium
CATCACATGATCTCCAACCACCTCGGCCCGGAGATCAAGAATAACGTCGCGAACGTGGAACCTCATCGCGGTGGCTTCAGCTTCGGTCTTGGCGTCGCGGTGCGCACGAGCGAGGGTCTGTCGTCAGTCCCCGGCAACCCCGGCGAGTTCACCTGGAATGGCGCCTACGGGACCCAGTTCTTTTGCGATCCGAAGGAGCGTCTTGTCGTGGTTGTCGGGACTGCGGCTCCCGGCGAACTCAGGAAATACTATCGCGAGCAGGTCCAGGACATCGTGTATGGCGCCATGGTGCGGTGAGCCGCAGCTCACGCTTATGGCCGGCATGTCCGCCTTGCGCTGCGAAAGCGGAAACGCGGATGCGCAAACTTAAAAACTAGGGCCTATTGGGGCCTGCCCGGAAAAGGGCGGGCCTTTTCTTTGTCAGCACAAGCCTCATAAGCAATTGATTTGCTTGGATCTCTCTTGCTTCTCTGAACTGCAAAAAATCACTGGACGTCAGGACCACACGACTTCGCCGTACGCGTCATGCGCGCTCGTCTGCCACGCAATTCGCGTCCACCGCTCCCCGCACCCAACGTCCGTGACGATCGCGAAGCGCCCCTCTTGTGAGCGCGGGATGGGACAAATTCTAGTTTTGATTTGCCCGACGGCGAAAGCGGAATATTTTTGCGCGAAGGGATGGACAGACTTTTGGGTGATTTGCCCGTCGGGCAATCTTGCAGGGCAAGGAGAACGCCATCGCGTTGCAGTCGCGCTCCGCCGGGCTCGTCATGAAAGGCGATCGATGATCGCTGAGAGACGGTCGCAGGCTGCCGCGAGACGCTTGTGTGGAGATGTCGCGATACCCAGCAGCAGACCCGATCGCGCCGAGGCCGTCGATGCAGACCACAGCGACAGTGGCGCAGGCGCCAATCCGAACGACAGCGTTTCTCTGGCAATGGCGCGGTCCGGTGCGCCGTCGGGCAGTCGCAGCAGCACGGCCAACCCTGCGATCGAGATATCATCGGCGCGCGGCTGAAGATATTTCAGCAACCCGTCGCGTTGCGCCGCATAGACCCGCTTCGTGCGGCGGAGATGCCGCATATAGTGGCCGTCGCGCATGAACTCCGCAGTCGCGAGTTGCACCGACGGCCCGGGCGCCGGCGCGAGAGACGCTGCGACCTCCGCAAACTGAGACGCCATCGCCAAGGGAGCAACGACAAAGCCCAGGCGCAAGGTGGGGGTGAGGGTCTTGCTGAAGGATCCGACGTGAATCACGCGCCCGGCGCGATCGATTGAAGCGAGCGCCGGCGCGGCTCGCCCGTTCAGTTGCAGCTCGCCCAAATAATCGTCCTCGATCACCCAGACCCCTTGCTGAGCAGCCCAGTCGAGCAGGCGTAAACGCCGTGTCAGCGACAGCGTGGGTCCGAGCGGCGCCTGCTGTCCAGGGGTGACGACAACCAGCGCCGCATCGGTTGCGTGATTCAAGCCATATTCGACATCGATGCCATTCGCATCCACCGGGATCGGCGCAAGCGACAATCTCGCGAGTTCAAGGCCTCGCCGGGTGAATGGAAAGCCTGGGTCTTCCACCCAGACCTTCCTTCCCTCGAGGCCCAGTGCACGGAGCGCCAATCCGAGGCCGCCGCTGAAGCCGGCGGTAACGATGATCTGGGAAGGTGAACATTCGATGCCGCGCGCGATCGCAAGATAGCCGGTGATTTCCCGCCGCAACTCCAACTCGCCGCGAGGGTCCGGATATATCGGAGGCGCGCTTGATTCCGCGCGAACGGCGTGTGCGCGAATTCTGGCAATGAGCTTGGCAGGAAAAGTCTCCTGTGCGGGGACGCCCATCTGGAAGATCGCCGGCCCCGTCGTGAGCTCCTGATACATCTCGATAAACGAGCCGGGATCGGGCGCTTCTTCCTGTCGAACGGTGATCGAAGGCCGATCCGCCACATGCGTCCCTGTCGCGCGCGAAGCTACGATGAGCTGAGCAGCGGATAGCTTTTCGTACGCTGTGCGCACCGTGCCGCGGGCAACGCCAAGTTGGGCTGCAAGGTCCTGCCAGGATGGCAGACGCGCTCCCGGAGCGAGCACGCCGATCTCGATGGCGGCCCCGATGCCTTTGCGGATCTGCTCGGCCAGCGGCGTTTTCGCAGATCGATCAAGCTTCAACCTCAGCGGCTTGGTCATGCACTCGTGGTACACGATTTTTGTGCATTCTTGGTTCTTTTTTCTGGACCAGAACGGCAGCACTTATGCGGGGCAAAGCAGCACTACCCAGCAAAGGAGAACGCCATCATGAGACTAAGATCCATCCTCGGCGCAGCCGTCGCCGCTATCGCGATCGCCACTGCAGCGCCTGCCGCCGCACATGGTGTGGGCGAGAAGGTCACGCCGCATTTCGCGCAGACGATACCCAATATCCCCGGAAAGTCGCTGGTCGCCGTGGTCGTCGACTATGCGCCGGGCGGCGCGTCGCCTTCGCACACCCACGCGAAATCGGCTTTCATCTTCGGCTATGTCCTTTCGGGACAAATCGAGTCGCAGGTCAATGATGGATCGAAACAGGTCTATCGCGCCGGCGAGAGTTTCTACGAAACGCCAGGCTCCCGCCATCCCGTCAGCCGCAATGCGAGCAAGACCAAGCCGGCAAAGCTGCTCGCAGTGTTCGTCGTCGATACCGACGACAAGGAACTGACCACACCCGCCAAATAAACCTCGCTATCTAGGAGTAAGGAAAATGAGCAAGCGTCTCGACTACAACCAGATCGCACCGGCAGGCGTGAAAGCGCTGGGCGGCGTCTATGGCTATGTCATGCAGAGCGGCCTTTCCGCTGTTCTGGTCGACCTGGTCTATCTGCGAATCTCGCAGATCAACAATTGCGCCTATTGCCTCGACATGCACACGCGCGACTTGCTCAAGAAGGGTCAGAAAGTCGAAAAGCTGGCGCTGGTGCAGGCATGGGACGAAGCCGGCAATCTTTTCGACGAGCGTGAGCGTGCCGCGCTTGCGTGGGCTGAAACAGTGACGCGCGTTGCCGAGACCAACGTACCCGAAGCAGCGTACCAGGCCGCGCGCGCGGTATTCAACGAGCGTGAACTCGTGGATCTGACGATCGCGATTGGCCTGATGAACACTTATAACCGCTTGGCGATCAGCTTTCGAAATACGCCGCAGGCTGCGATCGAGAAGTAGGACCGGGCGCGGCATGCGGCTCGGCCTTTCAACTCCCTCCATCGTCGCGCGGAGCGAAGCGACGAAGCAACCCATTTCTCCGATGCGGGACGATGGATTGCTTCCGGCTTCGTTCTCTGAGCTACCGCGAACAAGTCGCTTCGCGCGCAATGACGGTGGAGCTACGCCCGCTTCGCCGAGACGATGCCCCAGAGCGCAATCGCCGCCATCGCCAGCGAGATCAGCACGTTGTAGCCGGCGAGCGAGAGGCCGAGGAAGCGCCACTGCACCTCGTCGCAGCGAACCACTTTTACGGTGTCGAGGCGCTCCAGCAGGGTGCCGGCGCTGCCGAGATTGACGATCGGACCCGAGCAATCGGTCGGTCCCTCCCAGAACTTCCACTCGACGCCGGCGTGATAGCCGCCGAGCCAGGCATTGGCCAACGCGGCCAGCAGCAGCACCGCAAACCCGGCCAGCAGCACCGGCTGCGGCGCCCGGCGGGAGGCGGCGAAGGCGAGCGCGAGGCCGAGCGGGACCGCCAGGTAATAGGCATAGCGCTGTTCGAGGCAGAGCGGACAGGGGCGGATATCCAGCACCAGCTGGAAGAACCAGGCCCCCGCCAGCGTGTCGGCCGCGATGAACGCAATCGCCAGCGCCGGAAGCACCCCAGGATTGACGACATTGGGGGCGTGCGACGGATGGGCGGCGG
>JBEVJT010000287.1:0-12094 GCA_040510075.1 Xanthobacteraceae bacterium
AATTGAGACTTTTGCCGCATCTCAATTTCAGTTGAAGGCAGATGTGACCAGCCGTGGTGGGCCGCGCTGCGAGTGCTGAGAATTTGGTTTATCAGCAGCGCTCGTCAGAGAACGCGGTACGAACGTATTACGCGGACATTCTACGGACGCAGGACATGTCGTCGGCGCCTCAACTAATAGTAAGTCTTTGAGATTGTTGGCGCGCCCGACAGGATTCGAACCTGTGACCTCTGCCTTCGGAGGGCAGCGCTCTATCCAGCTGAGCTACGGGCGCTGCTGGCGTCATTCATTATAGTGATTGGCTGGACGGGGTACTAGTTGGCGGCAGCCACGGCGCGCCGGAAACCCCTTGCCACCCGCCAAGTAACGGGAGCATTAAGAACCTGTGCCAATAAGTTCGGGAGCATCCCATGTCGCAAGCCGCCGAGAAACGTGAAAGTCCTGTATCGGCGCCTGTAAAAGACGCCTCGTTCCGGTGGGAGGATCCCCTCGATTTCGAAAGCGAGCTCACGGAAGAGGAACGCATGGTGCGCGAGACGGCGCGAGCCTATGCGCAGGACAAGCTCTTCCCGCGCGTGCTCATGGCGAATCGCGAGGAGCGTTATGATGCTGCAATCGTGCGCGAGATGGGGGCGCTGGGCCTCCTCGGGTCCACCATTCCGGAACCTTATGGCGGTGCAGGGCTGGGCTACGTCGCCTATGGCCTGATCGCGCGCGAGATCGAGCGCGTGGATTCGGGCTATCGCTCGGCCATGTCCGTGCAGTCATCGCTGGTGATGCACCCTATCTTCACTTTCGGCAGCGAGGCGCAACGCAAAAAATATCTGCCGAAGCTCGCCACAGGCGAAATCGTCGGCTGCTTCGGACTGACCGAACCCGACCACGGCTCGGACCCGGGCTCGATGAGCACACGCGCGGAAAAGACGCCCGGCGGGTATCGGCTGACCGGCAGCAAAACCTGGATCACCAATGCGCCCGTGGCCGATGTCGCGCTCGTCTGGGCCAAGCTCGACGGCGTGATCCGGGGTTTTCTGGTCGAGCGCGGCACGAAGGGATTCTCCACGCCGAAGATCGAAGGCAAGCTTTCTCTGCGCACCTCGATCACCGGCGAAGCGGTGCTGGACGATGCTTTGGTGCCTGAGGAGAATATCCTGCCGGGCGCAAAAGGCCTTGCCGGTCCCTTCGGCTGCCTCAACGTGGCGCGCGCCGGGATTGCCTGGGGCGCCATGGGCGCAGCCGAATTTTGCTGGCACCGCGCGCGCGACTACGTGCTCGAGCGCAAGCAGTTTGGCCGCCCGCTTGCCGCCAATCAGCTCGTCCAGAAGAAGCTCGCCGACATGCAGACCGAAATCACGCTCGGCCTGCATGCAGCGCTACGGCTCGGGCGCCTGCTCGAGCAAGGCAGGGCGGCGCCGCCCGCGGTATCTATGCTCAAGCGCAACAATTGCGGCAAGGCGCTCGAGATCGCGCGCATGGCGCGAGACATGCACGGCGGGAACGGCATTGCGGACGAATTCCATGTCATGCGGGTGCTTTGTAATCTGGAGACCGTCAACACCTACGAGGGTACGCACGATATCCATGCGCTGATCCTCGGCCGCGCGCAGACGGGCATCCAGGCGTTTTTCTAGAGCATGATCCCAAAAAGTTTGTAGGGTGCGCAAAGGCGTTCTTGCACGCCGTGCGCACGCGTTCGTCTCGACGTCGCCGCGTGGGCACGGCGCCTGCTCGATTTTGCCCACGCGGAAAGACCCGAGAACGCGCCTTTGCCCACCCTACGCCGCGCCGCCATGCGCCAGCTCGGCCACGCGGGCCGTCATCGCGCTGTTGGGATCGCTCAGGGCATCGAGCACGGTGAAATGGTTGCCCGGGAGTTCTGCATGGCGCGTCCGCGCTCCGCCCTTGGCCCAACGTTCTGCAATTTCGCGACTCTGTCGCCGGAACTCGCTCGATTCCAATTCGCCCGCGATCGCATCGAAGCTGCGCCCCTCGGGCGCCGGCCAGAACAGCGGAGAGGCTTCGCGTGCGCTCGCCTCGTCAAGTCGCAAGTCTTGCGCCATGCTGGTGTGCACGAGCGGCGTGAGATCGAAGAGGCCCGCTGCGGAATAAGCTGCATGCACGAGATCGGCGGGTGTCTTGGGATAGAGGGCATCCCAGTCGGTGGCCAGCATCGCCGCGGCAAGATGGCCACCTGCGGAATAGCCATAGGCCATCATGCGCTCACCGGTACGCAACCATAAAAACAGGCAGGCGTGCCGGATCTGGTCGATAATTTCCTGGATCGTCACCTGGGGGCAGAGATCGTACCCGGCGACGGCGACGGCTACTCCATGTGCGTTGACGCCGCGCGCCGCGTGGCTGAACATCGAGGCATCGAGTGAGCGCCAATAGCCGCCGTGAATGAATAGTGCGAGCGGAGCCGTCACATCCGGCCGGGGAAGGAAAAGATCGATCACCTGCCGCGGGCTCGATCCATAGCTCAATCCCAGCTCGGCGCGGCGCTCTTTCATCGCCACGCGGCGATACTCTTCCGCCTCGCGCGTCCAGCGCGCAAAAATCTCGGCGTGCTCGGGCACGCGCGCGCGGTTGTTGTATTCGGCCTCGTAATCGAGCGGCATCGATCCTCCTCGATTCGCTCTGTAGCATCTTCGGCCAAATACCGGGAAGAATGGCTTTTCCTCGGCATCCATCGCGGCTATCTGCTGCTGCATGAACGTGAACGGGGTTCCGACGCGCAGCATCTGGGTCGAGGACGACGGCTGGTCCGTCGGCATCATCGATCAAAGAGAGCTGCCGCACCGGTTCGTCACGGCTCGACTGACCACGCTTGCGGACGCCGCGCAGGCCATTGCCGCCATGCAGGTGCGGGGAGCGCCGCTCATCGGAGCCGCCGCCGCGTACGGGGTCTGCCTGGCGCTGCGCGCCGACGCGTCCGATCAGGCGCTGGAGCATGCTTGTGCAGTGCTGCTGGCGACGCGCCCGACCGCCGTCAATCTCAAGTGGGCATTGCACGAGATGATGGCGGCGGTGCGTAACCGCGCGCGCGAGGAACGCATGAGCGCCGCCTACCGGCGCGCCGGCGAGATCTGCGAAGAGGACATCGGCATCAATCGCGCCATCGGCAGGCACGGGGCGAAACTCATTTCCGCCATCGCTTCCGCGAAAGCGAGCCCGGTCCAGGTCCTCACCCACTGCAATGCGGGGTGGCTTGCCACCGTGGATGTAGGCACTGCGCTCGCGCCCATCTACGTCGCACATGATGAGGGCATGCGCCTGCATGTCTGGGTGGATGAGACCCGTCCGCGTAACCAGGGCGCCGCGCTCACCGCCTGGGAGTTGGGCCAGCACGGCGTGCCGCACACGGTCATTGCCGACAATACCGGCGGACACCTGATGCAACGCGGCATGGTCGATCTGGCCATTGTCGGCACCGACCGGGTGACCGCGAAAGGCGATGTGTGCAACAAGATCGGCACCTATCTGAAAGCATTGGCTGCAAAGGACAACAACGTGCCGTTCTATGTCGGCGCGCCATCCCCAAGCATCGATTTTGCCCTGGAGGACGCTTCCGACATTCCGATCGAGCAGCGTGGAGCCGAGGAGGTCGCTAATATCACCGGACGCACTGCCGGCGGCAGGCTGGCGACCGTGCGGCTCATCCCGGAAGGCTCAGGCGTGGCCAATTACGCTTTCGATGTCACGCCGGCGCGCCTGATAACAGGCCTCATCACGGAACGCGGCGTCGTTGGGGCGAGCCAACAGGCACTCGCCCGCGCTTTCCCGGAGCGAGCCGTCCGTTCCGGCTCAGGGCCATTGCGTTGATCTTTATTACCGGCGACGTGCACAATTATCTGGGACCTGATCTCGACAAGGTCCACAACTGCATCAACGAAGCTGCTGCCGCTCTGCGCTACGCAAGATTGGCCGCGGACTACGGCCTGAAAGTCACTCTGTTCGTGACCGGGCTGGCGCTGCGCGAACAGCCGGACAAGTACAAGGCAATTTCATCCCTCGATAACGTGGAGCTGGGGGGCCACGGCTGGGATTCGCTGAAGAATCACACACTCCGCACCGCGTTGTGGGTGGTTTTCGGTAGCCGGTACGGGCCCAAAGCGTATCAGCGCCATGAGATCGGCAAAACCATTGCAGCATTCAAGAGCTGCGTAGGGTGTTCGCCCCAGACGTGGCGTGGGCACGCCTATTACGTGGACGAAAATACGTACGAGCTGCTGCGCCGGGCGGGTATCCGCGTGGTTTCGGACGAAGTCGTCTGTTTCGATCGGCCGGACGCCGGTATTCAACAATTATTTCCGGGACTTTGGTCCGTCCCAATCAACACCATGCCCGATCATGACACGGTCATGCATGCGAAGATGTCGCAGGCCGGTAGATGCCGGGGCGCTGGCCGCACGATCCATGCGCGACCTGCAGCTACCGGCAGGCTTGGCGACCAAACAGCGCTTGGCGATTGCGGCTCGTCGCGCGATGAGACATGCATTTGACATACGCGTTATGCCTTATTCTGCCGAGTTTTTATATATTAACAACCGTGTTCAGATGTTCCCTGCATCCGAGTGGGAAGGGCGGCTTCGGGAGCAGATCAGCGGACAACTCGAGAAAACCGGCTTTGCGACTTTGTTGCTCCATCCTGTGTGTATGACGGCGCTGGACGACATGGCGAGCCTGCAGCGAATTTTTGCGTTTTGCCGTTCCTTCCGAGCCGATTCATGAGGGAGCCGGTCCCGCATTGAACTGCTAGATTCTGGGCTGGCGCATCGGCAGCGGAAGCACGGGCGTTTATGCGTATGAGCTCGCCCAGTACCTGTCCGAACGGGGCCATCACGTCACGTGCCTCTCCGCGGGTGAAAGCGATTGGCGGCTGCGGCCGATATCGTTGTGCGCAACCGGCATCCATTCCAGATCATCGGTTTGCGCAATCCCCCGATCGTGCCGTGCACGCGTCCCGCAGATCCTCGTGATGAAATTGAATCGCCGCGCACCCTTTCCCTTCTGGGCGAAGTGCTTGCCGGTACTGCGCCCGACGTGGTTGCGATCCTGGACTTCCCCGGTTGGCCCGCGCGAGTCGTAGATGCGTGCCACCAAGCCGGCAGCAAGGTCTTTGTGTATCTGCAAAACATGTGGCCGTTTTACACTCGCCTCTCGCTGATGGACCGCTGGGGAGGAATTTGCCGGGATTACGAGGGCGGCAGGCGCTGCGTGGCGTGCATGGAAAACGTCGTGAGCAGCGAGGCTGCGAAATGGCGCGCTCGCCTTCCCGCCGCGCTTTGGAAGAGTTCTCGCATTCACGGCGCAATCAAACGAGTCTATCAGGCGGGCCTCGCGTGGCCGCGATCAAAACAGGCGCCGGAATGCGAACCGGGTTACGGGTTGCGGCGGCACGCGTATGCAGCGGCAATCTCGAAAGCCGACTGCGTGTGCTTCATCTCACGCAGAACACGTGAGCTGGCGGAGCAGTTCGGGGCCAATTGCGGCCGAACGCTGATTGCGCCGGTGCGATTGACTCACATTCACCGGGTGCACACGGCATGTGCGGCTCACGGGCCCCTGCGCCGATCTGCGGGTGACCCGATCCGCTTCGTTATCTCGGTGCGCACTCTCCCGAAAAGGGCATCGAGCTGATTTGCCGGGCTGGCGAACACGACGGCGACGCTAACCTGCCACGGCGGCGGCGGGGCGGCCTATCTTGCCCAGCTGAAGCGCAGGGCGAGCGCGCACCCGGGCATCGCGTTTCACGGTTCATACGAGCAAGCAGGGCCAGCTCTCCTCCATTCTTCGGAACATCGACATTGGCATCGTGCCTTCCATTTGCGAGGACACGGCACCAAACACGGTTCTGGAGTTTCAGGCTGCGGGAATCCCGGTGATCGGCAGCCACATAGGCGGGATTCCGGAGCAGATCGATGATTGGAGAAACGGAGCCTTGTTCGAGGCGGGTAATAAGACGGCGCTGCGAAAATGCATGCAGCGCGTCATGGACGACCCCAAAATCATTTCGGAGTGGGCCGCCAATCTTCCTTCCAGTTTCGATCCGCGACCTTCGTGGCTGCGGATAGAGAACGTGCTGGGTGAGCTCGCTGCCTCCGATCACGCGGCTCTGGTGAGCCGCGCGTCGCCGCGAAACTGCGGACCCACTCCTTTCCGTTTGCGCCGGAATGAAAGGATTAAAGGGCTCTCAGCGCTCCTGTATCGAGTTCAGATAAGCAATGATCGCTGCGACATCTTTGGCCTCGAACACGAATTCGGGCATGTCGGCATGGCCTACCGAAATTCCTTCTGCCAACGATTCAGCGAGGCCTTCGATCGGGTATTTGCGCGAAAGCAGTCGAAACGCCGGGGCCTCCGGGCGCGGGCTGCTACCCGTGCGGCCCACAGCTGACACCGTGCACATTTCGCCTTCAGCAGCTCCTTGCCGTGCCGCTGCAGCGGAGTTTCCTCGGCTAACGAGAGTTGCGGGAGCAGCGCGACGGCGGCAAGCAGACGAGGAGCGAACATGCGTCAGGGTTCCGCTTTCCATGCAGGCGACATGGATCGCTTCCCCGAAGCCATCTGCGAAGCAAGGCTTTTGTATGGTAGCGCCGCTGCCGCTCTCGGCCGTCGGCAGGAAGCGTTTTCATCGGTGAAACACTCGCCGGGGTCGAAAATGCCGTGATCAGGCCTGGTTCCGGTTGCCACATTCCCGGCGGAATGTCCGCCTAATTTTGCGGCCCGCCAGGGGCTATCAGAAAGTGTCGGGGCAATAAGCGAGCGCTGCGACTTCATCTCGCTTGGGTGACGGGGATTTTCATCCGGTATGGGCTCGCGTTCTGCCATAGCCGAGGCGTTCACGCAGGCTGGCTCCGCGCTTGCGCGTTTCTCCATTTTAGCTCTTCTTGCCGCCGCGCTCGGCGCCTGCGCTCTCTTCGACAAAGATGAAATCGCTCCGGAGGAGCCTGCCGACAAGCTTTACAACGAAGGCCTCTATCTCCTGAACCAGAAGAAGGACACGAAAGACGCGGCGAAGAAATTCGAAGAAGTCGATCGCCAGCATCCCTATTCCGAATGGGCGCGCAAGGCTTTGATCATGTCGGCTTATGCCTATTACCAGGGCGGCCAATACGACGAGTGCATCAATGCCGCGCGGCGGTACATCACCTTGCACCCGGGCAGTCCGGATGCCGCCTATGCCCAATTCCTCATCGCCTCCTCGTATTTCGACCAGATGCCGGAAATCTCCCGCGATCAGGGCCGTACCGAGAAGGCGGCGGAGAACTTCGAAGAGGTGATCCGCAAGTATCCGAACTCGGAATATGCGGTTGCGGCCAAACGCAAGCTCGAAGTCGCCCGCGACCAGCTCGCTGGAAAAGAGATGGAAGTGGGACGGTGGCAACTGCAGCGCCGCGAATTCACGGGTGCGATCAATCGCTTCAAGGTTGTGGTGACGCGCTATCAAAGGACGCGTCACGTGGAGGAGGCGCTGTTGCGGCTTACCGAAGCCTACGTGGCGCTGGGGATCATGGATGAGGCGCAGACCTCCGCCGCCGTGCTTGGACACAACTTCCCGGACAGCCGCTGGTACAGGGACGCCTATGCCCTGATGCAGTCGCGCGGCTTGCAGCCGAGCGAAAACAAGGGCTCCTGGATAAGCCAGGCGTTCAGATTCGGCTGACAGCAAGCTCGTAGGGTGGGCAAAGGCGTGCACGCAGACAAGTTTACGCAGTCTGCGCAAGCTTGACTGCGCCACGCCGTGCCCACGCGGTTAGATCACTGCTTCTCGCGTGGGCACGGCGCGCTACCAGAATCTTTCCATTCGGAAAGAAACTGAACGCAAGCCTTTGCCCACCCTACAGCCCTCCTGCGTCCTCCGCTACAGTCCGGTCCTGCCGGTTGATTCCAGCCGGCCAAGGCCATTCGCATGCTGAGCGGGCTATCCATTCGCGACATTGTGCTCATCGAGCGGCTCGAGCTCGATTTTTCCCGCGGTCTTTCGGTACTGACCGGTGAAACCGGAACGGGAAAATCGATTCTACTCGACGCGTTTGCGCTCGCGCTCGGCGCGCGGGGCGATGCTGCGCTCGTGCGTCATGGGGCGGATCAGGGCCAGGTGACAGCGGTGTTCGAGCCGCCGTTCCCTGACGCCGCGCGGGATGCGTTGGACGAATGTGACATTCCCACCGAAGATGAGCTCATCCTGCGGCGAACGCAGTTTGCAGATGGGCGCACGCGCGCTTTCGTGAACGACCAGCCGGTGAGCGGTCAGGTCCTGCGGCGGCTCGGAGGCGCTCTGGTCGAAATTCATGGCCAGCATGCCGAGCGTGCCCTGCTCGACAGCGCCACGCATCGCGCGCTGCTGGATGCATTCGGCGGGCTCGAAGAACAGGCCGCACACGTGGCCACCTTGTGGGAAACGCGCCGGTCCTGCGAGCAACAGCTCGCGGCCGAGCGTGAACGCATCGAAAGCGCGCAACGCGAAGCGGATTGGCTGCGCCACGCCGTCGAGGAATTGCGCCGGCTTGCCCCCGCCCCGGCGGAAGAGGCCGCGCTCGGCGAACGCCGCACGCTCATGCAGCAGGGCGAGAAGGTTTCGGCTGAATTGCGGGATGCCCACGAGGCAATCGCCGGCGCTCACTCTCCTTTACCGCTCCTGTCCGCGGCCGTGCGCCGGCTGGAACGGCGCAGTGCACACGCCCCGGCCCTTATCGCTCCGGTCGTGCACGCGCTCGACGCGGCCTTGCGAGCACTGCAGGATGCCCAGCTGCACGCGGCCCAGGCGCTCGATGCGACCGCATTCGATCCGGCCGAGCTCGAGCGCATCGAAGAGCGTCTGTTTGCGCTCCGCGCGGCGGGACGCAAATACAACGTCCCGGTGCCGGAGCTGGCGAATCTTGTTGAGCGCTTTGCAAACGACTTGGCTCTCCTCGACGCCGGGGCCGAGCGGGTGGCGCAATTGGAAAAAGCAAGCGCAGAAGCGGCAAGCGCCTGCGAGAATTCTGCAGTTGGCCTGTCGCAGGCGCGAAAAACCGCGGCGTTGAAGCTCGACCATGCCGTCAACCGCGAGCTCAAACCGCTTCGGCTCGAGCGGGCTCAATTCGCCACGCAGGTCGTGAGCGAGCAAGCGGGCAGGCATGGTCTGGACCGGGTTGAATTCTGGGTGCAGACAAATCCTGGGACCCGGCCCGGTCCCCTGATGAAGGTCGCCTCGGGCGGAGAGCTTGCCCGGTTTCTGCTGGCGCTCAAGGTCGTGCTTGCCCATCGCGGCTCCGCGCCTACGCTCGTGTTCGACGAGGTGGATACGGCCGTGGGCGGTGCAGTTGCCGACGCCATCGGCGCGCGCCTTGCGCGTCTTGCCCGGAGAAACCAGGTCATTGCGGTGACACATGCGCCGCAAGTGGCAGCGCGTGCGGACCGCCATTATCTCATCAGCAAAAATCCCGTCGACAGCGGCCGTCGCGTAGTGACGCGCGTCGCAGAGATCGCTGCAGAGAAGCGGCGCGAGGAGATCGCTCGCATGCTGGCGGGTGCGGAAATTACCGCCGAGGCGCGTGCGGCTGCCGAGCGACTGATCAGAGCGGCAGGGTGATCAGTTTCAAGCCATGACTGCACCCAGGGGACGCGCCGCGCCGGAGCGCAGACGGTCCGGCGCAACAAAGAAAGCGAGCGCACCCGACCTTTCCGGCATCCCGGTCGACAAGCTTACGCGCGAGCAGGCTGCTGGCGAGCTGAAACGGCTCGCCCTTGAAATCGCCGTCCATGACAGGCGCTACTACCAGGACGATGCTCCAGCAGTTTCGGATGCAGTCTACGACGGGCTGCGCGCGCGCAATGACGCCATCGAGAAGCGTTTCTCCGAGCTTGTGCGTGCTGATTCTCCTTCCCGCCGAGTTGGCGCGGCGCCCGCCCAGAAATTTGCAAAGGTACGCCACGCAGTGCCCATGCTGTCCCTCGGCAATGCGTTCTCGGACGAGGAAGTCGGCGAGTTCGTGCAGCGCGTGCGCCGATACCTGCGCCTCCCCGAAAATGAGGAGATCGCGTTCACGGCGGAGCCGAAGATCGACGGCCTCTCCTGCTCGTTGCGCTACGAGCGTGGCCGGCTGACAAGTGGTGCCACCCGTGGCGATGGGTTTGAGGGCGAGGACGTCACCGCGAACGTAGCGACGCTCGGCAATGTTCCCAAACGGCTTCAGGGAAAGAACATTCCCGAACGGTGTGAAGTGCGCGGCGAAGTGTACATGAGCCACCCGGATTTCGCGGCGCTCAACCGGCGCCAGAGCGAAGAAGCCAGGCAGATTTTCGCCAATCCACGCAATGCGGCTGCAGGCTCCTTGCGCCAGCTCGATCCTTCCATCACCGCGTCGCGGCCCTTGCGCTTCTTCGCCTATTCTTATGGAGAGATGTCCAGCATTCCCGCGGAAACGCAATCGGGCGTGCTGCAATGGCTAGGAAGCGTGGGATTTGCCGTCAATCCGCTCACCCGAGTGTGCCGGAGCGTTGCGGAGCTGATTGCGTTTCACGCGGAGATGGAGAAGCGGCGTGCCACGCTGGGCTACGACGTGGACGGCGTGGTCTACAAGGTCGACCGGCTCGACTGGCAGCAGCGCCTCGGCTGCGTTTCGCGCAATCCACGCTGGGCCATCGCGCACAAGTTCCCGGCCGAAAAAGCAACCACTATCATCAGGAAGATCGACGTGCAGGTGGGGCGAACGGGCGCGCTTACGCCCATTGCCCGCCTCGAACCGGTCACCGTGGGCGGGGTCGTCGTATCGAGCGCAACGCTCCACAACGAAGACGAGATCGAGCGTCTCGGCGTGCGGGAAGGCGACACGGTCACCATACAGCGCGCGGGCGATGTGATCCCGCAGGTCCTCAGCGTCGTCGCGGAGAGTGCGCGCGGATCCAAGTCCTACCGCATGCCCAAGACATGCCCGTGCCCCTTGAAGACGCCGGTGGTGCGCGAAGCGATCGCCGGGGGCGAAGAGGGCGCCCGCTCCCGCTGCACGGGCGAACTCGCCTGTCCGTTCCAGAAAATCGAGCACCTCAAGCATTTCGTCTCGCGCCGCGCTTTCGACATCGAGGGACTAGGGGAGAAGCAGATCGAGTTGTTTTTCGAGCGCGAATGGGTGCGCGAGCCTGCCAACATCTTCACGCTCCAAGCGCGCAACCACAGGATCAAGCTCGAAGAGGAGGAGGGCTTCGGGGAAGTCTCGGTGCGCAACCTGTTCAATGCCATTCGCGCGCGCCGGCAAATCTCGCTCGAGCGTTTCATCTATGCCTTGGGCATGCGCCATGTGGGGGAGACGACCGCGCGCGCTCTGGCGCGAGGCTACGGATCATGGGCCGCCTTTCACGATGCGGCGATGCGCGTCGCGGCAGGCGAGGCGGGCCCGCGCGCAGACATGGACACGCTCGATCAGATCGGCGACACGGTCATCGAAAGCATCGCCACCTATTTCGGCGAGGAGCACAACCGCGGCATCGTCGATGCGCTCGTCGCGCAGGTGAAGATTGACGAGGCCGAGAAGCCCGCTTCCGACTCCCCGGTTGCGGGAAAAACGGTCGTGTTCACCGGCGCGTTGGAAAAGATGACCCGCGACGAGGCAAAGACCATGGCCGAGCGGCTGGGCGCGAAAGTTGCGGGATCCGTTTCCAGCAAGACTGATTACGTGGTGGCGGGTCCGGGGGCAGGCTCGAAGCTTGCGAAGGCAAAAGAAGCGGGCGTCGCGGTTCTGACAGAAGAAGAATGGTTCGAACTCGTCGGCATCCGTCCCTGAAAAGCAAAAGCCGCCGATCCGATCGGGGGCTCGTGCAACTTATACCAAGCATCGCAATGTTTGAGTCGTCATGCCCGCGCTTGTCGCGGGCATCCACGTCTTGCTTTCCTGGTCGATTCAAAGACGTGGATGGCCGGGACAAGCCCGGCCATGATGTGGAGAGAGCGTCACTGGTCGCGAAGGTTGGTATTATCCACCAAAACCGGGTTGAAATCCCGCAGCGCAGCACTCTCTCGCTGTGCGGAGGGGTGATATCCTTTCTGTCGGAAGCACGGGAGTATCGGGCAGTGAAACGACGTCAATTCATCACGCTACTCGGCAGCGCGGTA
>JBEVJT010000288.1:0-2515 GCA_040510075.1 Xanthobacteraceae bacterium
CTCGCCCAATGCGCAAAGAAACTATGAGCGGTATTTGGCGCTCGCCCGTGCTGAAGCCCAAAACGGCAACACAGTCGCCGCAGAAAATTACTACCAGCACGCCGAACATTATTTCAGATCGATGTCGTCGGACGGAGCGAAATAGGTCCGACGCTGGAAATGTTAGGCTTCAATCCGCTGCGAACGTCCCGGCTGAGACGTTGAGTGTAGCCGTTGCGAGCAAAAATCGCCAATTGCTGCTTAACGTGACAACTCCGCTTGGACTGGACTACTTTCATCGACCAAATGTTTCACCTGCGGAATTTGCATCGCAGGAAGAACGCGCTCGAATCATAAAGAGCCGAATTGGTCGTGTAAGCGTAGGAACGTGGGAGGTATGCAAATGACAGGCAACAGCTTCAGCCGGCGCGAGCTCATACAGGGAGCAGGAGCGTTAGGAGCGGCCGCGCTCATCCCACAGGGTCTGTCGGCGCAGCAGGTCGTGCGCACCGCCAGTGCGCAGGGGGCTCCACTACCCGGACGCGGCGAGCTCCTCATTCGGGGCGTAACCGTGCTCACCATGAACCCAGCCGTACCCGACCTCGCTGCGGGCGACGTGCATGTCCGTGAAGGGACGATCGTCGCAGTCGCACCGACGATCCAGGCGCCAGCCGCACAGGTCATCGACGGTGCAGGCATGATCTGCATTCCCGGATTCGTAGATACTCATTTCCATCTGTGGAACGCCCTATTCCGCGTCTTCGTCCGCGCTGACCTTCCCGCCTTTGGCTATTTCCCAGTGACTGCGCGCCTCGGACCTCTGATGGAACCTGAGGACAGCTATCGCTCCGTCCGTCTCGGCGCCGCCGAGGCGCTCGCGGCTGGCGTCACCACGGTGCACAACTGGTCGCACAACACTCGCAGTCCGGAGCACGCGGACGCCGAACTGTCGGGCATGCGCGACATGGGCATCCGCGGACGTTTCGCCTACGGCACACCCGTCGGCATGGCCGACGATGCGCCGATGGATTTCGCCGGCCTCGCGCGCGTGAAGAAGGACTGGATTCCCGATAAGGACAATCTACTTACGCTGGGCATCTCCTCGCGCAATCTTGGCGCGCTCACGATCGGCGGCTCGGCGGCCGCGACCTCCCGTGGCGTCTTGACGATCGAGCACATCAAGCGCGACTGGGATGGCGCCCGCGCCCTCGGCCTGCCGATCACCATGCACACATCCGGTCCCAGCCCAATCATGGAGCTGGAGCGGGCCGGGCTGCTCGGCTCCGACGTGCAGCTCGTCCACCCGCTGCTGACCAATTCCGAGGAGCGGGCGATCCTGAAGGCCAGCGGCGTCAGCTACTCGACGTCGCCCCAGCTCGAGGCACGCCGGGCATCGCAACTCGGCGTCATCCAGCTCGGCGAGCTCGTGGAGGCCGGCGTCAAGGTCAGCTTGTCGACTGACCACATCGCGTCAATCAGCTGCGATCCGTTTAGCTCGATGCGCATCCTGTTCGCGTTGCACTCGCATCGCATCGGCGCGAAAGTGCCGCTCACCTTGAAGCGGCTGCTGCAACTCGCGACGCTCGATGGAGCCGTCGATCTCGGCATCGCCGACCGGACAGGTTCGATTACGCCCGGCAAACGCGCCGACCTCGTCCTGGTCCGCACCACAGACATCAACATGGCGCCTGCAGGCGACCCCTACGAAGCGATCGTTTCGCTAGGCCTGCCGACGAACGTAGATACGGTGATCGTCGATGGTCGCATCCTGCGTCGCGCGGGCAAGTTCACCGCCTTCGATCACGTCAAGATAGTCGCAGAAGCGCGCGAGGCGGCCATCGGTCTGCGCGACAAGGCCAAGTGGCCGACATGAATGCGAAATGATTGAATAACGCTCTTGTCACCAACACGACTTCCGGCGCCCCGCGATCAAGGACCCTTTGGACACGCGTGCGCTTATCGTGCGCTAGGCGCTCGGTAAACCGCACCTTTGGTTCCATGGAGGGCCATCGTGCCTCGAACCTTGTCAATAATGCCAGACGCCGCCAGCTTGCTCAGCCGGGAGCTGACGTTGCCCGCAGTTGTGCCAAGTCGCACAGCAATGTCGGAAAAACTGTTCAGACAACCGAGACCACCTCTCTATTCGCCGCGATTGCGAGTGGGGTAGGGTCAAAACCGCATAGGCGGGCACTTGGTGGGGTAGCATGGTGGGTAGAATGCCAGATCACGGCGAAAAAGGCCACAACATCGGGACAAAAACCATGAGCGGGGCGGAATGCCTCGCCGACATGCTCAAGGGCTACGGCGTCACCCACGTGTTCCATGTACCGGCGGTGCTGCGCAAGACCTTCGCCGTCATGGAAGGGCGCACCGACATCAAGCGGCTGCACGTGCATGGCGAGAAGGCCGCCGCCTACATGGCCGACGGCTATGCGCGCGCGTCGGGCAAGCCCGGGATCTGCGCCGCGCAGGTGATCGGCGCGCTCAATCTCGCGGCCGGACTGCGCGACGCCTGGCTCGCACACTCGCCGGTGAT